>NZ_JBFAKG010000010.1:0-87204 GCF_040655595.1 Saccharopolyspora sp. NPDC050389 | reverse complement strand
CAGGGCTTGCCGCAGAACGGGCAGCAGGTTCCGGGTGGGATGCCGATGGTTCCGCCGATGATGCCTCCGGGTGCCGGTGGTCAGGGTTCCAACGCGGAGCGCCCGGATGCCTCGGGCTTGCTGGACGCCGGCGAAAAGCCCTGGGAGAGCGCTGGTCCGAACGTTGGCGAGCCGGAGGCTCCGCCTGAAGGCGTTCCGCCGGTGGCGGGCCCGCAGGACTGGTCGCCGGGCCAGGGCTTGCCGCAGAACGGGCAGCAGGTTCCGGGTGGGATGCCGATGGTTCCGCCGATGATGCCTCCGGGTGCCGGTGGTCAGGGTTCCAACGCAGAGCGCCCGGACGCCTCGGGCCTGCTTGACGCAGGTGAGAAGCCTTGGGAGAGCACCGGTCCGAACGCGGGTGAACCGGAAGCACCGGATGGTGCCGTTCCGGGCGGCCCGGGCCTCGGCATGCCACCGGCCAATGTGGAGACTCCGGCGCTTCCGCTCGACGCGGCAATGCCGCTCGAAGGCGTTCCGCGTGCGTCGGGTCCGCAGGGCTGGTCACCGGGCGAGAGCACGCCGCAGAACGGGCAGCAGGTGCCCGCTGGGATGCCGTTGGTTCCGCCGATCGTGCCCCCGGGCGCCGGTGGTCAGGGTTCGGGTGCCGAGCGCCCGGATTCCTCGGATCTGCTGGAAGCCGGCGAAAAGCCTTGGGAGAGCGTCGGCCCCGAACCCGAGGCGCCTGCCGATCCTGCCGACTCGGTCGGACAGTCCGGCGAGGACACGGCCGGTCCCGGGAACCCGGCGGAAACCCCGGAGGACCACGTGCCGGTCGTCAGGCGCGACGCGGCGGAGCAGGACACCAGAGCATGGGACGTGCCCAGCGACGGCCTGCCGTGGCTCGTGCCGTTCCCGGTGACCGCGCGCCCCGAGGAATCGGATCGCGACCGGCCCGCACCGGACCACGCGCTGCGGGACAGCAAGCCGTGGACCGGCGCGGCGTCGGCCGGCAACGGCTACGCCACCTGGCGAAGCGCGAAGTGGGCCGAGGGGAACGGGAAACCGGTGGAGGACGAGCAACCGCTGATGTGCGGCGGCCCGACGCTGAGCCCGGAGGAAGCGGCCGCCATGCGGGCCGAGAAGCAGGCCCAGGCCGAAGCGGAGGCCGCGGCGGCGGAGGCCGAGGAGGAGGACGAGAAGAAGGAGCGGTCCAGCGCGGACCTGCTCGTGAGGGATAACTCTGCCTGGGGCGCAGGACCGGCCACGCCGCCTTCCGGAGTGATCGGATAGGGGAGATTCCGCACTCGCCGACCGCAAATGAGGCACACCCATGAGCACCATCACGGTGAAGCGCCCGCCACGGGTCGCCGGGCCGGAGATGCCCGAAGGCGAGGTCGAGCTGCAGGAGCCGCCGGTGA
The DNA here is from genome assembly GCF_040655595.1 of Saccharopolyspora sp. NPDC050389. Taxonomy (NCBI): domain Bacteria; kingdom Bacillati; phylum Actinomycetota; class Actinomycetes; order Pseudonocardiales; family Pseudonocardiaceae; genus Saccharopolyspora; species Saccharopolyspora sp. NPDC050389. The sequence goes on along the minus strand of NZ_JBFAKG010000010.1, from coordinate 85,807 downwards.
TGGCGGAGCCCGCGGCGCTCGACTTCCGCTCGGCGGCCATGTACCTGCCGATGGGCATCGGCTCGGCGGCGATGGTCATGATGTTCGCGTCGTCCAGCAGGTCGCCCGCGATGTACATGATGGGCGGCATCATGGGCGTGGGCATGCTGATCATGGGCCTGAGCCAGATCGGGCGAGCCGGCGCGGAGCGCAAGCTCAAGATGAGTTCCGAGCGCCGCGACTTCCTGCGCTACATCGCGCAACTGCGCGAGAAGGCGCGGGAAGCCGCGGATCAGCAGCGGCGGGCGGTCGTGTGGAACCATCCCGAGCCGTCCTGGCTCTGGTCGGTGGCGAGCGGGCCGAGGCTGTGGGAACGCCGCGCGAACGACACCGACTTCGGCCGGGCCCGGATCGGGTTGGGCACCCTGGCCGCGGCGGTGGAGTACACGGCGCCGTCGACGAAGCCGATCGAGGACCTCGAACCGCTCGCCGCGGTCTCGTTGCGCCGCTTCCGGGAGGCGTACCGGACGGTGTCGGGCATCCCCATCTCGGTCGGCCTGCGCAGCTTCACCAGCGTGGAGTTCGCCGGTTCCCAGGAATCGGCGGTGGGGCTGGCGCGCGCCATCCTCGGCCAGCTGGTCACCTTCCACTCGCCGGACGAGCTCCGGGTGGCCGTGCTGACCGACGAGACGGGGCAGCCGGAGTGGGACTGGGTCAAGTGGTTGCCGCACAACGCGCACCCGACGATGCAGGACCCGGCGGGCCCGCTGCGGCTGTTCGCCTGCGACCACGACGAGCTGCTGGACGTGCTCGGCCCCGACATCACCGACCGGCCGGACCACGATCCGGGCAGCCGGCCGGGCGTCGTCGAGCCGTTCATCGTGGTGGTGGCGCACCAGGCGGACATCCCCGAGTCCTCCCGGTTGCTCGACGGCGGACTGCGCAACGTGGTGCTGCTGGACCTCACCGGCAAGATGCCGGGTGGCCCGAAAGTGCTCCGCCTGACGGCGGAAGGCGACGCGGTGGAGTTCCCGGCGGGGGATGCCACGGGGGCCGCGCAGCGCGACGAGCTGAGCCTGGCGCAGATCGAGTCGCTGGCCAGGCTGCTCGCGCCGAAGCGGACGAGCGGCTCGGTCGACGTCGTCGACCAGCCGCTGGAGAACGACTTCGAGCTGACCAGCCTGCTGGGCATCCGCGACCCGCGCACGTTCGACGTGCCCGCGCTGTGGCGGTCCCGCGCCGCGCAGCGGGCCCGGCTTCAGGTGCCCATCGGCGTCACCGAGGACGGCGAGGTCGTCGACCTCGACCTGAAGGAACCCGCGCAGGGCGGGATGGGGCCGCACGGCATGCTGATCGGCGCCACCGGTTCCGGCAAGAGCGAGCTGCTGCGCACCCTCGTGACCGGCCTGGCCGCGACCCACTCGTCCGAGATCCTGAACCTGGTGCTGGTCGACTTCAAGGGCGGCGCGACGTTCCTCGGGATGGACCGCCTGCCGCACACCTCGGCGATGATCACCAACCTCGCCGACGAGCTGCCGCTGGTCGACCGGATGCAGGACGCGCTCAACGGAGAGCTCGTGCGGCGGCAGGAACTGCTGCGGGCGAGCGGTTTCTCCTCCTCGTTCGAATACGAGAAGGCCCGTGGGGGCGGCGCGCAGCTGGTGCCGTTCCCGGACCTGCTGATCGTCGTCGACGAGTTCTCCGAGCTGTTGGCCAACAAGTCCGAGTTCATGGACCTGTTCGTGTCCATCGGGCGGCTCGGCCGAAGCCTCGGGGTGCACCTGCTGCTCGCGTCGCAGCGTCTTGAGGAAGGCCGGATCCACCGCGTCGAAGGGCACCTGTCGTACCGGATCGCGCTGCGCACCTTCTCCTCGATGGAGTCGCGGGCGGTCATCGGCGCCGCGAAGGCGTACGAGCTGCCGTCCGATCCGGGAAACGGCTATCTGAAGATCGACACCACGACGCTGGTCCGCTTCAAGGGCGCGTACGTCTCCGGGCCGTGCCCGCCGAGCGACGGCCCGGTCGCCGTTTCGGAGAACCGGGCGTTTTCCGAGGTCGTCTCGTTCCGCACCCAGCCGTACCCGAGCCTGCACGCGATCCGGCCCGCCGAGGAGGAACCGGATTCCACCGAGGCGCCGGCGGAAAAGCCCGAGGTGGAGTCCACTGAGGACGTTCCCTCGCTGGTCGACGTCATCATCGGGCGCCTGGCGGGCAGCGGCCCGCCGGCCCGCCAGGTCTGGCTGCCGCCGCTGTCCGAGGCGCCGAGCCTGGACACGCTGCTGCCCACCGTGGTGCCGGATCCCGCCCGCGGGATGACCGTCGACGACCCCGGCAGCCGGGGCGTGCTGCGGGTTCCGGTCGGCGTCGTCGACCGGCCCTTCGAGCAGCTGCGGGACCTGCTGGTCGCCGACCTCGGCGGGGCCGACGGGCACGTGGGCGTCGCCGGCGCGCCGCAGAGCGGGAAGTCGACGCTGCTGCGGACCCTGGTGCTGGGGCTCGCGCTGACCAACACGCCGGAAGAGGTCCAGTTCTACTGCCTGGATTTCGGCGGCGGCGGGATCATGTCGGTGTCCGGCCTGCCGCACGTCGGCTCGGTGGCGACCAGGATGGAGCACGACCGGGTGGTGCGAACCATCGCGGAGCTGACCCAGCTGCTGGAACGCCGCGAATCCCTGTTCGCCGAGCACGGGTTCGAGTCGATCTCGGCGTACCTGCGGGCCCGCGCGCGGGGCGAGATCGACGACCCGTTCGGTCACGTCTTCCTCGTCGTGGACGGCTGGTTCACGGTCAAGCAGGACTTCGCCGACGTGGAGACGAAGATCGGCGAACTGGCCTCCCGGGGGCTTTCCTTCGGCATCCACGTGGTGCTCAGCGCCACCCGCTGGTCGGAGATCCGCCCGTGGCTGCGCGACCTGCTGGGCACCAAGTTCGAGCTGCGGCTGGGCGACTCGATGGAGTCCGAGGTCGGCTCCCGCAAGGCGGCCACCGTGCCGAACCAGCCGGGGCGCGGGATGACGGCGAAGGGGTTCCACTTCATCTCGGCGCTGCCGCGCCTGGACGGCACCTCCGGGGCCGAGGACCTGGCCGACGCGACCAAGGGCGTCGCGGAGGAGGTGCGGGCGTTCTGGCCCGGCCGCGCCGCGCCGCCGGTGCGGATGCTGCCGACCCACCTCCCCGCGGCAGAACTCCCTGCGCCGGAGCGGGAATTCCGGGTGTGCCTCGGCTACGACGAGCAGCGGCTGGAGCCGGTGTGGCACGACTTCTTCGTCCACCCGCACCTGATGGTCTTCGGCGACAGCGCGACCGGCAAGACTAACCTGCTGCGCTTGGCGCTGCGTTCGATCCGGCAGCGGTACGGCCCGGACGAGGCCAAGATCGTGCTGGGCGACGTGCGCCGGGACCTCGACCAGGAGGTGCCCGCCGAGTACGGCGTCGGCTTCGGCTTCAGCTCCGACACGCTCTTCCAGCTCGCCGAGCAGGCGCTGGGGTCGATGACCAAGCGGGTGCCGGGACAGGACATCTCCTCGGAGCGGCTGCGCAAGCGCGACTGGTGGGAAGGCCCGGAGCTGTTCCTGGTAGTGGACGACTACGAACTGCTCGGCCGGGGCGGCGTCAGCTCGGCGCTGGAACCGCTGCTGCCGATGATCCCGCAGGGTGTCCACATCGGACTCCACCTGATCATCGCCCGGAGCACCTCGGGCGCGATGCGCTCGATGATGGACCCGGTGCTGCGCAGGCTCTGGGAGCTCGGCACGCCCGGCGTGCTGCTGTCCTACCCCAAGGAAGAGGGGAAGTTCCTCGGCGAGGCCGCGCCGCGCAAGCTGCCGCCCGGTCGTGCCCAGCTCGTCACCCGCCGAGGCGTCGGGCTGATCCAGACCGGCCTCGTGACGGCCGATTCCACCACCGCCGCCTCGCCGGCCGGTTTGTAGGGACCCGTCATGAACCTCGTTCCCGGTTTTCCCCCACCGCGGCCAAGAACCACGCCGCCGCGCGCCGAGTTCGGCGACAGGCTTCATCTCAGGAGGAAGGGCTCATGACCAGAGCTGCTGAGTTGTGCAGGATCACGGTTTTCGGGCCTGACGGCAAGGCCGACCTCGCCGTGCCCGTTTCGACCACCGTGGCCGATCTCCTGCCGGTGCTGCTCAGTCACACCCAGAAACAACCGCAAGGCGGCGAGCAGGGGTCCTGGGTGCTGCAGCGGCTCGGTGGAGCGCCGCTGGACCAGGCGGGCACGCCGGAGACGCTGGACTGGCTGGAAGGCGAACAGCTGCACCTGCGGCCGGCCGACGATCCGCTGCCCGAGCTGGACTTCGACGACCTGGCCGACGGCATCGCGACTTCCGTCGGCCAGCGCAAGGACCGCTGGAAGCACGCACACGGCCGCATCCTGTTCACCACCCTGTCGGCCGCGGTGGCCGCGGTGATCGGGCTGGTCCTGCTCGGTCCGGGACCGACGGAGCTGCACGCCGGCTTCGCGCTCGGGCTGGGCGTGGTCTTCGTGGCCGCCGCCGTGCCCGTCGCCAAGAAGCTGGACGACCTCGGGCTGACCAGGCTGACCGGGCTGGTGGGTTGCGCGTTCGCGGGGCTCGCCGGGCTGATCGCGGCCGACGGCGTGCCCGGCGCAGCGGCACCAACGCCCACGGGAATCGTGGTCGGCGCGGCGGGAGCGGCCGTCGCCGCCGCCATCCTGCTGGTGTTGCGGCGGTTCGCCGCCGACGGGATCCCGTACGCGCCGTTCATCACGATGCTGCTGGTGGCGGCGGCGGTGATCGGCGGTGTCTGGCTGGGCGCGGGATTCGGCCTGACGGTCGGCCAGGTCGCCGGGGTCCTGGCCACCGTGCTGTTCGGCGTGGTCGTCTTCGTGCCGAAGCTGACCATCCGGGCCGCTTACCTGCGCGGGCCGCAGCTGCCGCGCAACGCCGACGACCTCCAGCAGGACATCGATCCCGCGCCCGCCGACGACGTGTTCGCCCGGACCGCGGCGGCGGACCGGTACATCAGCGTGGCGATGGTCGTCGCCGCCACCGTCTTCGTCGGGGCGTTCCCGTTCATCCTGGCCGAGCCGGGCTGGATCTCGTGGGCCATGGTGAGCCTGCTGGCCTGCGCGGTGCTGCTGCGCTCCCGCAACTTCCTCGGTGTCTGGCAACGGGTTTCGCTGGCCGCGGCGGGCGCGTTCGGCCTGGGCCTGGTGGTCCTCCACTTCGCGCGGGAGTTCCCGCCCGGATGGCGCACGGTCCTGCTGGTCGGGCTGCTGCTGGTGCTGTTCGCCTTGGTCAAGGCCACGCTGCGGCCCGAGACGCGGCGGATGCTGCCGATCTGGGGACACCTGGCGAACATCTTCGACACCTGCACCGCGCTCGCGGTGGTACCGCTGCTGCTCCAGCTGCTCGGCGTGTACGCCTGGGCGCGCGGACTGGCCGGGTGAGGGGCGGACCATGCAGACCCAGCGAGACCACGTGCACGCCCACCAGTTCCTGATGGGCCGGATGAGTTCCGCCCTGGTGCTCGGCGATCCCGCCAGCGCCGAGGTGCCCGCCCGGCGGGCCGCGGTCGGCATCTACATCGGACTGGTGCTGGCATTGCTGATCGCGGTCGGCTTCGGCATCTACGGGTGGCTCGTCCCCGGTGGCAACAACGCCTGGCGGGCGCAGGGCGCGATCGTCGTGGAGAAGGAGACCGGCACCCGCTACGTCAACGTGAACGGCGTGCTGCACCCGACGCTGAACTACGCCTCGGCGAAACTGCTGCAGGGACCGAATGCCAACTCCAAGGTGACGTTGCTTTCCCGGGCGTCCTTGGCGGACGCGCCGCGAGGCGCACCGCTGGGCATCCCGAACGCGCCGCAGGTGTTGCCGTCGGCGCAGGACCTGGCCGGTTCGCACTGGCTGACCTGCCTGCCGGGCTCGGTCGGCGACGTCGCGCCCGGCTCGCCGGAACTGAGCCTGAACTTCGATCCCGGCGTTGCCGCCGTACCGCTGCCCCCGGACCGGTACGTGCTCGTGGAGTCGCCGGCGGGCACGCAGTACGTGCTCTGGGGTGGCGCGAAGCACCAGGTGGCCGAGCCGACCGTGCCCGTCGCGTTGGGCATGGCGGCCGTGCGGCCCGTACCGGCGCCGCAGCCGTGGCTCGATGCGCTGCCGGACGGTCCGGTGCTCGCGTCGGCCCAAATCGACGGCATGGGCGCGTCGGGGCCCTCCATCGGCGGCAAGGCGTACCCGGTGGGCCAGCTCTTCGAGCAGCGCTCCGTGAACGGCGATGTGCAGACGTTCGTGCTTCGTCGCGAGGGCCTGGCGCCGATCAGCCGGACCGAGTTCATGTTGCTGGAAGTCGCTGCCGGTTCACCGGAACCGGCCCAGATCGATGCGGCGGCCGTCGCCGCGGCACCGCGCTCGGCCGACCGGTCGCTCATCGGGAGGATCCCCGATCTCAGCGGAGCGCGGTGGCAGGACCACGGCCCGACCGCGATGTGCCTCCGGCAGGCTCCCGTCGGGCCGCGCGTCGCCAGCGAGGTGGTCTTCGCGGGTCCGGATGCCGCCGCGGGCGGTGTCCACTTGCGACCGGGAACCGGCGTGGTGGTGGCGGCGCTGCCGATCCCGCCCGGTCGGCGCGTTCCCGACCGCTACCTCATCACCGGCGACAGCAAGTACCTGCTGCCGGACGACGACTCGATGCGGGCGCTGGGTTACGCCGGGGTGCCGGTGCGGCCCATCGCGAACGATCTGCTCGCCACCGTGCCGAGCGGCCCGGCTTTGAGCCAGGCCGCGGTCGGCGCGACCAGGAAGGGATGAAAGTGATGGCCGCACGGTCCTCGTTGTCCCCGTTGCACAGGCGGCGCCGCGGCATGCCGGAGCTCGCGCTCGCCAGGCACACCGTCGGCAACGTGCTCGTGGTGTGCCCGGAGCAGAAGATGACCCCGGAGACGCAGGCGCTGGCCATGTCCGTGGCCGCCGACGACGAGCACGAGATGGTGGTCGTCGACCTGCCCGTCGGCGTCCCGGTCGCGGCCTGGGATTCCGTCGCCGAGCTGCTGCCGCGGCGGCGCCGCGGAGTCCGGCTGATCCTCGGCGGCCGGTCCCGGGAGGCCACGGCCCTGACCGGGCAGTGGCTGTCGGAACGCATCGGGCGCACCGTGGTGGCCCCGGACGGGGCGATCTTCCGGGGCGCGGGCGGGACGTTGTTCGTCCATTCCGGGAAGGGCAGCGGCTGGGTCCGGTTCCGGCCGGGCCGGGCGCCGGAGTGGGAGGCGAAGCGCTTTCCCCGCCCCTCCTGGGATTCCGGCGCCACCGACCCCTGGCCCACCAGTTCCGTCGGCATGGCCGACCCGATCCCGGGCGGGGTGTGGATCCACGCCGCGGCCCGCGACGCCGAGTCGGGCGAGCACTGGTCGCGGCTGGTGAGCGGCATGCCCTGCCAGCCGGAGGTGCTCACGGTCGTGCTCGGTTGCCCGGGCACGCCGCCGCTTTCGCTCGACGACGTGAGCCGGTTCTGGCGGCAGCTCGACGACCAGGTCCGGGCGAAGGTCCGCTTCGTGCAGTACGGCCCCGTCCGGCTGCCTCAGGGCGAAACGCTCGGGCAGGCGATCGCGGACCTGCTCGAAACCCGGGTCGTCTGCTACACGGGAATGCCGGTCGGCTCGACGAAGGCCCCGGACATCTACACGGTTTGCGCGGACGGCGGGCTCGGCTGGCACGCCTTCGCCCGCGAGGTCGGGTACCTGCCGAGGACGGATCCGGCGTTCCGGGAGACCCCCGTGCTGCTGTCGCACCGCATCCCGGTCGGCGGGGTGGAACAGGTCGCGCCAGCGGTCTACTGGTACACGCCTGATGCGGTGCTGGAGGTCGTGCAGTCGGGCTTGTGGGTGCGCCCGCCGGAGGGCGCGCAGAACGCGGCGGCGGTGCGCGCCGAGCCGTGGCGCGCCGACGTCAACATCCTGGCCTTCGATGCCACCGACGAGAAGCGCGCCGAGCGCATGCGGCTGCTCGCCCAGGACGTGCTGGCCCGGCTGGACCCCGCCACCCGAGTGCGGTGCCGGATCGTGCCCGCCTCGGAAGTGGGCGGGTCGGAGATTCGCATCGTCGGTCCCGCGCAGGGTGAGCTGGTCGCCGAGGCGGAGCCGTCGGCCGCGCAGTCGTCCGGGCAGTCGGCGGGGCAGTCGGCGGGCAACTCGTCGGTGACCGACACCGTGCGGCTGCCCGCGGTGCAGGACGCGGTGCGCACCGACATCGGTGGGCCTGCCGCCGTCGCGAGCCCGGTCGCCGAAACCCCGGTCGATGCCGGGATTTCCCTCGACACCGGGGCACCGGTCAACGACGTCGTCGCAGGTGCCACCGAGGCCCCGGCAGCCCCCGCACCGGCATCCGGCGCCGCAGCATCCGGCGCCGTAGCGGTCGACCCCGGGCCGGCACCCGGCGCCGCAGCACCCGAGACCGCAGCGCCCGGCATCGCAGCACCTGGCACCGCAGCACCCGAGACCGCAGCGCCAGGCACCGCAGCACCTGGCACCGCAGCATCCGGCACCGCAGCATCCGGCACCGCAGCGGCCAGGACCGAGCCGCGGCCCGAAACCGGCCCGGCCTCGGCGATGACGATCCGGCTCGAGAGCTCGCCGGTTCCCACCATCGACGAACCGCCCGCGCCGCGGTCGGCCGACACCGCGCCGTCGGCCCCGGAACCGACCGCGCCGAGCGCCACCTCGGCGCCGAAGCCCGCCCCGGCCGCCGAACCGGCCGAGCCCGCCAAGGCCGGAGGAGGCCGCGCGGAAGCGCCGAAGGAACCCGCCGAACCGCGATTCCAGCCCACTCCGGAACCTGCGGCTTCGGCACTGGTGGCCGACCACGGCCTCACCGAGGAGCGCGCCTGGCTGCGCCGGACGTTGAGCCGCGATTTCGACACCATGTCCCACTCGATTTCCCGGATCCTCTCGGAACACCCCGGTTTCCAGGGCTCCGACGGCCGGTCGTCCGCCGACGTGCTGACCGATGCCGTCGCCGTGCGGCTGCACCTCTCGGAGCGCGGCGAGGCGATCGACCAGGCCCTGCGGACGGGCGAGAACGGGCCGCACGTGCCCTTCGCCCGCTGCGTGGTCTCCGGGCTGACCCGGCTGCCGTCGCACCGGGGCGCGACCACGTTCACGGCGTCGCCGACCCCGCAGCAGTGGGAGCGCTACCAGCAGCGGCGGCTGGTGACCGACTGGAGCTTCATCCATGCGCTGACCGAGCCCAGCCCGGACCAGCAGGGCGAGGTCGACGTGCTGGTGTGGTCGATGACGGCCCGCCGCACGAAGCTGCTTGAGCCGGGCGGCACCGACGAGGTGGACAACCGCGTCGTCTTCGTGCCCGGCACCAGCTTCAAGGTCCTGGAAACGACGGAGTCGGGAGCGGACGGCACGCGCGGCCGGATCCTACTCCGCGAGCTGGCGGAGTCCGAAGTGGACGAATCCGGGCGGGTGGACGCGCGGCCGTCGCTGGACGAGCTGGCGATCACGTCCCTGCGGCGCTGCGTCGAACGCTGGTCGTCGGCTCAGCCCCGAGGCGCGGTGGGGAAGTCCGCTACCCACCGGTTCGGCTGGATGCCGGGACTGGTGTAGCGGCGATGACGGGCATGCCGGTGAAGCGCCGATTTCGCGCGGAACCATCGAGGGCGGCGGAGAGAGGATGACGGGCGATGAACCGTGAACTGCTGGTGGTGGGCGGAGATCGGGCGGGGGCGCACCCCACGATCGCCTCGGCCCTCGCGGCGGCCCCCGACGGGGCGATGATCAGCGTCCGCGCCGGCCGGTACGAGGAGAACCTCGTCGTGAACCGGATGGTCAGCATCGCCGCCGAGGACGGCGCCGGCACGGTGGAGGTGCACGCCGCCGAGGGCAGCGCGCTGGTGGTCGACGCCGGCGGCGTCCAGCTCCGGGGCCTGCGGCTGGCCTGCGATGACGCCACCGTCGCGGCGGTGGACGTGCGGCACGGCGAGGTCGCCCTCGACGGCTGCTGGGTGGCGGGCTCGTCGTGGGCGGCCCTGCTGACCAGGGGCGCGGGATCGCTGGCCATGCGCGGGTGCGAGGTGACCAACACCGGCGGCGCCGGGATCGTGATCACCTCATCGTCGCCGAGCACCGTGGAGGACACGGTCGTGGCCGACGTGGCCTCGTCGGCCGCCGTCGTCGGCGAGGACGGTTCCCTGACGCTGCGCCGGTTCGTGGTCCAGCGACCGGCCGGCAACGGCATCTGCGTGAACGGGCGCGGCCGGTGCGTCATCGGCCAGGGCGTGATCACCGCCGCCGCGAAGCCCGCGATCGTCGTGGAACAGGAGGGCAGCCTCGACGTCACCGACCTGACCGTGCAGGACGGCGAGAACGTCGATCTCTACTTCACCGGCGGCTCCTCGATCACGATCGCCGAGTCCACGTTCTCCGGCGCCGCGGTGCAGGCCGCGCACATCTCGGGCACCGCGCGGCCGGTGCTGCGCGGCTGCACCTTCACCGGCGCCGGGCGCAACGCGGTGCAGGTGACGGGGCAGGCGGCGGCCAGGCTGATCGAGTGCGTCCTGGCGGACTCCCCGGTGGGGCTCATCGTGGACGGCGAAGCGTCGCCCAGGTTCGAGAAGACCTCCGTGCGCGGGTCCACCGAGGCGATCGCGCAGCTGTCCACGGCAGCGTCGGTGCACTTCGCCGGTTTCCGGGCCAACGCGACCGAAGGTGCCGGCCTGCTGGTCGAAGGCGGCGTGGTCGAGTTCGACTACGCCTCGATCGAGACCGGCACCGCCACGGCGGTGGAGCTTTCCGGGACGGCGAAGGCGAAGCTCACCGACGTCACGATCAGCACCCGCGCCGAATCGGCCGTCGCGCTCACCGGCAACGGGCGCGCGGAGCTGACCTCGTCGATGCTGCGCGGCGGCGGGCTGGCGGTCGGTTCCGCCGAGGTCGTGATGCGGGACACCGAGATCGTCGACGTGTCGTCGGACGGCGTCCGGGTCGACCGGGGCGGCTCGATCATCGGCACCCGCTGCCGCATTCGTGGGGCGAGCGGGCACGGCATCCGCGTCACCGACGGCGCCCGCGCTGAGCTGGCGGAGTGCGAACTGCTCGACAGCGGCGGGGACGGCGCGCACTTGGAGACCGCCGAACCGGTGCGGTTGAGCCAATGCGTGGTGAAGAACAGCGGCGGCATGGCGGTCCGGCGCCCAGCTGATGACCGCCAGGTCGTGGTGGAGAACCTGGTGACCCAGTCCGCGAGCAGCTCGCCGCGGCCGACCGGGAACGACAGGCCGCAGCCGGAACCCGAGGAGGCCGGGCAGGGCGATGCAAGCCTTCGCGAGGCGGGCGGCGCGGTGCTCGACGGCCCGCTCGCCGAGCTCGACTCGCTCATCGGCCTGGAAGGCGTCAAGCAGGAAGTGCGCGGGCTGATCAACCTGATCCGGATGTCGCAGGTGCGGCAGGAGATGGGCCTGCCGATGCCGCCGATGAGCCGGCACCTGGTGTTCGCCGGACCGCCCGGCACCGGTAAGACCACGGTCGCGCGGCTCTACGGCGCGGTGCTCGGTGAACTCGGCATCCTCTCCAGCGGCCACATGATCGAGGCCGCCCGCGCGGACCTCGTCGGGCAGTACATCGGGTCCACCGCCATCAAGACGACCGAGCTGGTGACCAAGGCGATCGGCGGGGTGCTGTTCATCGACGAGGCGTACACCCTGACCGCCAGCACCGGCGGCGTCGGCCCGGACTTCGGCCAGGAGGCCGTGGACGCGCTGATGAAGATGATGGAGGACCACCGCGACGAGCTGGTGGTGATCGTCGCCGGCTATTCCGAGCTGATGGAGAAGTTCCTCCAGTCCAACCCCGGTCTGGCCTCCCGGTTCACCCGGACCATCGAGTTCCCGAACTACAGCGTCGAAGAACTGGTCACGATCACGACCAACCTCTGCCGCAAGCACTACTACGAGCTCACCGACGACGCGGTGGAGGAGCTGACCGGGTACTTCACCCGGGTGCCCAAGGGGGAGACCTTCGGCAACGGTCGCGTCGCCCGCAAGCTCTTCGAGTCGATGATCAGCACCCAGGCATCGCGGCTCGCCCAGAGCCCGCCCGCCAGGGACACCGACTTCAGCCGGCTGACGGCGGCGGACATCGCCCCGCAGAGCGCGATGCTGGAACAACTGCCCGCCGAGGAGACGGCATCCCCGGACACCGCCACCGATCCCACCTCGGCGGTGCAGGCCAGCCGGGCGTGGCGGCGGATGTCCGACCTGATCGGGCTCGAAGGCCCGCGCCAGTCGGTCGCCGCGTTGCTCGTTTCGCTGTGCGAGCGCAAGAATCACCGCCGGGCCATCGGGCAGCACGGCAACGCGGTGCTGACCGGACCGCGGGGCAGCGGCAGGCGGGAACTCGCCCGGCTCTACGCCCAGGGGCTTGCCGAGCTGGGGTTGGTCGGCATCGGCCAGGTGGTGCGGACCTCGCTCACCGAGGACCTGCGCCCGGGGTGGCCGGGACAGGCGGAAACGTTGGCGCACCGGGCGTTCCAGGACGCGCAGGGCGGACTCCTCGTGGTGGATGTCGACGCGGACGGCGAGCCCCAGCCGGAGGAGGCGGAGGCGCTGCTGGTCGCCTTGCGCCATCACGCCGCCGATCCGGTGGTGGTGCTGACCGGCACCCGCCCAGGCGTGGAGCGCCTGTTCGGGAGCGTGCCGCAGCTGCGCGACTCCTTCGGGGAGTGGTGGGAGATCGACGCGTACTCCGCGGCTGACCTGGCCGCCATCGCGATCCGGCAGCTGCGCGAACGCGGCCACGAGGTGCCCGACGATGTGTGCGCAGCGTTGCGCGCGCACATCGAGGCGTCCGGGGAGAGCACGGTGCACGGCGTTCACCAGCTCTCCCGGCACCTGGCCAGGATGGCGGCTTCGCGCACGCTGGCCGCCGCCGACCTGGCGGGCCTGGCGCGGGTCGTGCCCGCGGTCGGTGGGCTGGCCTCGGTCGGCTGAGGTGGCGGTCCGGGCAGACCTCGTGCCCGGAGGGCTCCTGGTCGACCCATGTCGACCGGGAGCTGCTTGTCGTGCCGTTGACTTGATTCGGAAAGCTTTCAGGAGGCTCGAATGTCCGAAGTGGATCGTCGCAATGTGGAGATGTTGCGGGAGGAGTACGAACGCCAGGTCACCGGCCTCGCCGAGTCGCAGCGGCGGATGAGCGAGGCCTCGGCGACCGCGGTGTCCCCGCGTCGCGAGCTATCGGTCACGGTCGGCCCGCAGGGAGTGATCACCGAGCTGAAGTTCCTGTCCAGCGCGTACCGCCGGCTGGCGAAGAACGAGTTGTCAGAGCTGGTGACCAGCACGATCGCCGACGCCCGGGCCAAGCTGAACGACCAGCTCGCGGAGATCATGACGCCGATGATGCCGCCCGGGCTGGACGTGAAAGCCATGCTGAACGGGGAGATCAGCGCAGAGAAGCTGGCCCCCGACGAGTCCAAGCTGCCGCCGCTGCTCAGGGAGCGGCTGAACCGGCGCTGAGACCTGCCCGCCGCGCTTTCGCGGCCGTGCAAGGGTTTTGCGGTTCGTGCGCCCCGGAGAAGCGGTAACGGGACCGGATTCGACTACGGGCGTGAGTGGAGGAATGAGGACCATGAACCAGTTCTGGGTGGATCCGGAGAACCTGAGCAAGAGCGGTCAGGGTTACGGAGAGGTGCAGGCGAGGTTGCTGGCGCTCCGGCAACGGGCCGCTCAGCTCGGCGCCCGGTACCAGGCGAGTTTCGGCGACGATGACGAGGGCCGCGAGTTCTTCCAGAACTTCAAAGACGGCCAGGAGAAGTTCCTCAACGGGGTCGGACACCAGGCCAAATCGTTGGGCTACATCAGCGACGGCCTGTACGAGAACGGGAAGATGTACGGCGGGTCGCGGGACGAGGCCGACCAGCTGTCGCACAAGTTCAAGACCGCGGGCGAGAACGGTTCCGGCGATTCCCAGAAGCCGACGGGCCACAACGTTCCCGCTCAGAAGGACGTCCCGCTGAAGGGTTCGACCGTCAACGTGCCCGTGAAGTCGACGGGTCATAACGTTCCTGCTCAGAAGGAGATCCCGCTGAAGGGTTCGACCCTCAACGTGCCCGTGAAGTCGACGGGTCACAACGTTCCCGCTCAGAAGGACGTCCCGCTGAAGGGATCGACCGCCCACGTAGCGGCCAAGGCCTCGAAGGCGCTAGCGCCGAACCGCGGTGTCGAGCCGAATAAGCCTTCAGAAAAGAGGACGTTCGTGAAGTCGCAGCGTGCCGTTCCCGCCGGTGGGCGCGCGAACGAGGGCCTCAAGCCACAGCTGCCCGTTTCCGACCGCGGATACCCGCTGAACGGGCTCAAACCGGAGGACGTGGAGGTTCGCAAGCCGGGAATGACCTCCGCGATGCGCCTGCGCGCTCTGCGGGAGAACGAGCAGCCCATGGTGTACGGCCACCCGCTGGGCGAGGGGCAGCACATCGTCAGCGCCACCGAACTGTCGAACGGGGCGGTGCGGATCGGCGTCGACGGCTACTCCGACATCACGCCGCTGAACGGCCGCGATCTGACGCTCGACGACCCGAACAACCCGTCCGGGTCGAAGCCCTACCCGACCGAGGACGGGGAGCGGCACTTCCTGGTCACGGAGAAGTCCGGATCGCAGCAGCCCGGGAAGTCGTTCGACGAGCAGGTCTACATGGAATTCCCCCGCGACGGGGAACCGAGTTTCTTCCGCTTCCGCAAGTAGCTGATAGCCCGGGCGTGCGGTGGTGTGGTCGGCGGTGCGAGTCCGAATCGGATGGTGTGGTGAGCGATGGGTGAGATCCAGATTCCCCAGGATGGTGTCTGGGCGCCTATTTACTATTCGCTAACTGCGCTGATCGAGAAGCCGCCGTTGGTGATCTCGAACGATATGTACGCGTTGGCCCGTGAGATGCGGGAGAACGCGGACGCTGACGTGAACACCACGAGCAATGTTAGTTCGTTGTCGTCTGGTGTGCGGGCGAATCTTGAGGGTGAGACCGCGAAAGCGTTCGATGATCATGTTCGGGGGTTGACCGATCCGGTTCAGGCGCGTGCGGCGGCGTTGCGGTACGCGGCGGACATGGTGGACGAGTTCGGGTTGAACGGGGAGGAGTCCGAGTACGACATCCTCATCGGCCTGGCGTTTTTCGCGTCCACGATCCTCGGGCTTTATCTGAGCGGGTTTTTCGAGGCGATCCCGGCATGGATCGCGGCTGGGCGTCGGCATATCTCCCAGATCATCGCGACAGCCAAGCAACAGGCCACGACGCTCTCCGGGCAGTTGCGGATGGCGTGGGAGCCCGTTCAGGAGTTCGGTGAGGAGTTCTTCCAGGCATTCTTGCCCCAGGGGATCACGACGGCGAACGGTAACCGCAAGAACGGCTGGGACGTGAAGGGCATGGCGCTGGAGGGCGCCGTGGGGGCCGATGCCGCGGTCAACGCTATGATCTTGCACCGTCTCGCGAAGCTGAACAGGCACACGGACGATTTCGTGCGTAAGCCGATCGGGACGGGGCAGCTTGATGCGGCTGCGGAGGTGCCGGCCGAGGGGATGGTCATCACCCTCGTCGGCGGCAATTTCGACCCGTTCCAGACCTATATCTCGAGTGTCACGATGGGCACGATCGAGAAGGACGCGCAGATCAGGTCGCGTGAGTGGCGGAACAACCGGAACACGAACAACTCGCCGACCGGAGGCCCGAACCAGTCGCCCCCGCCGTCCTACAACCCGGACGGCAAGGGCCTGCCCGGCGGCGAGGACACTCCCGGTGGAGGGTCGGATTCGAAGGTGCCGCCGGTTGGGTCGGACACGAAGGTGCCGCCGGTCGGATCGGATTCGAAGGCCCCGCCACCGGTCGGGGCGGATTCCAAGGTGCCGCCCGTTGGGTCGGACTCAAAGACGCCTGCGGATTCCCCAGCCGGGAAGCCTTCCGACGTCCCGCCGCCCCCGTACTCGCCGCGTGGTGAGGCGCCACCGTCCAACGAGGTGTGGGGGAACGAAGCGCCCCCGCCCGCATACCAGCCCCCGTCCGAGGAACCGCCGCCCGCGTACCAGCCTCCGGCCGCGGAGCGGCCTGCGGGTTCTCCGCCTGTGGGTTCTCCGCCACCTGGTTCGGCTCCGCCACCGGCGGGCTCTCGGCCCGGTTCGGCACCGCCACCGGCGGGTGTGTCGCCTGTGGGTTCTCCGCCTGCGGGCTCCCCGCCACCTGCGTCGGCTCCGCCTGCGGTGTCTCCGCCTCCGGGCGTCGGCGGGGAAACGCCGCCACCTGCGGGCATCGAAACCGGACCGGTTTCGGTGGAGCAACCGGCCGGGCAGCCGCCGGTTTCCGGCATGCCGCAGGACGTCGGTTCGAACCAGGGCTTGCCCGGCTTCGACACGACGACGCCGCACGGAAACGCGCCGCAGGGCGTGGATCCGCCGGTCGGTGACCAGAATCCCCAGGCCCAGCAACCGTCCGCCGAGCAGCCGCCGGTGCGGCACACGCCCGTCGAGCAGCCGCCTGCCCAGCAGTCGGCGGGCGAGCAGTCCCCGAATCAGCAGTCGCCCGACCAGCAGAACCCCGGTCAGCAGCCCCAGCGCCAGCTGTCGCCCGACCAGCAGGTTCCGGGTCAGCAGTCGCCGAACCAGCAGGTTCCGGGTCAGCAGTCGCCGAACCAGCAGGTTCCGGGTCAGCAGACCCCGAACCAGCAGGTCCAGGGGCAGCAGTCGCCGGAGCAGTCGGCGCCAAGCCAGCAGAACGCTGGTCAGCGCGGCCTCGACCAGAACTCGGTGTCGCTAGAGCGCGACCAGCCGCGAGCGGACCAGCAGGAGCAGGGCGAGAACGGGTCCGCGCAACTCCGCCCGACCGGTCAGCAGGCCGGGCCGGGGCAGCAGTCGGGAACGCCGAGCGCCACGTCCACGCCGTCCGGTCAGGCCGGCAACTCGCAGGCACCTTCGAACCCCGCGGGCACGTCGAGCACCTCGACCCAGGACGTGTCCCGGGACAAGTCCGACCAGTCGGCCGTGGGCGATCAGGTCGGCCGGTCCCGGCTTTCGACGCAGCTGTCCTACGAAGCGCCGACGGGTGAGACGTCGACCGGGAATCAGCCCCTGACCCAGCGCGACGCGCCGTCCACTGTGTCCTCCGGCAGCGATCAGCGGACGAGTTCGGCCACGTCCGGCAGGGCCGGAACGCCGAAGAGCGGCGGTGAACCGCAGCTGCAGGTGGCGCCGGCACAGCCGGTGGCCCCGGTGAAGGACTCGTTCGTCGATGAAGGTTATGAGAGCGGGGACGAGTCCCAGCACGATGGGGACGTGTCGTTCGTCCGGGACGCGCCGGAGACGTTGGGGGAGACTGCCCCGGCGCTGGTCACGGACCAGTCGGTGGGTGCTGTCCCGGCGGTGGCCCCGGTGACGGACTCGTTCGTCGATGAAGGTTATGAAAGTGGGGATGAGTCCGATCCCGACGTAGATGTCCAGAGCCCGTCGGAGACTCCGGTCGAGACCGCTTCGCGCGATCTGTCCGAGTTCGAGCACTGGCAGGGCCCGCTGCCCCAGGTGGTGTCGCTGGAGAGCTTCCCGAACGATGTCGCCGCGGAAGCGTTCATGCGGCGGGAGTTCCCCGAGGCCGGCAAGGTGAACCGGGCGCCGGAGGGCAACACCGACCCCGCGTTGGCGGATGATGCGCCTGGGCGCGGGATCAACTGCGGTGTTGCCACGATTCAGGAATTCCGCAGCAGGAAGCACGGCCGGCAGTTCCACGCCGACCCGTCGTCCGAGGAAATGTCGCTGCGCGATATGCAGGACTACTTCGGCGCGCGGTTCAAGGAGCAGAAGGGCGGACCGTCCACTCTCGACAAGACCATTCTGGACACCTGGAAGCCTGGTGCGCAGGGGGCCGTGTACATCAGGTCTCCCAAGGGCAAGGGGCACTTCTTCTTCGCGGAGAAGAACGACGTGGGCCGGGTGACCTATGTCGATCCCCAGGACCCGAAGGGGCTCCCGGCTTCCCTGCCGCAGAATCGCGACAACAGGATCCTTCTGCTGTCGATCCCGCCGGGGCACTCCGCTGGCCCGCTCAAGGCCGCGCTCCCAGCCGTCGGCGACACAGGTCCCGCACCGGCTGCCACCGACATCGATGATTCTTTGACCGGCGGGACTGGGGAGTTCTCCCGCCCTGAGCCTGTCTGGGATGTGCCGCTGTCTCCTTCGCATCTCGAGGCGAACTCCGCGGACATCGAGGCTCGACTCAATCGGATCATCGATGACAGCCTGGAGATCGACGATTCTGACGAAGACGTGTCGCAAGCCGAGCTGCAGAGGCATCCGGCCGAATCCAAGCACACGTTGCTTGTAGCCGGTGAGCAAGGGGTCTGGCTGACTCCGGAAATAGCGCGGGCGTGGCTGGCCGAAAGCGGGTACATCTATCCCCAGGAGGGCGGCATCGACCTGGCCGCGAAGGTGTACCTCAGCGGCCCGCCGATCACCCGGAGCGGAGCTCCCGGTGGGGGTTTGTACTACATCACGGATGGTCCGGCCGACATGGCTGGGCGGACCTACGGGATCGATGAGGCGCAGCGCTTCTACGAGACGATTCGGCACTTGGCGGGCCGGCACCACTTGAACGAGCAGAAGCGTGTCGAGAGCGCGGTCAACGAGTTGACGGAGTACGTCCTCAAGGCGTATCCGCCCGACCGGTTCAGCTACGTGGGCATCGGTCGCAGTCCAGTGCCGGTCGTCGCGGCGCTCCAGTCTCGTGGCCACGGCGCCATCAACCTACCGTTGTCGAGCTTCCGGCCGGCGCCGTTGCCGGACTCCGTCCTGCACGGCATGTTTGCGGCGATGGGGTTCGACCCGCCAACGGATGGGCAACTGGAGCTGCTCTCCGCGCACTTCAACGAGTTCTTGGCCGATTTGCCCCACGGCCGGGATGTGCTGTTGATCGACTACGTTCAATCGGGACTTTCGTTGATCGCAGCGCAATACTACGTTCAGCAATACCTGAACGCAGCCGAGGGATCGCACGCGCCGGTGGTGCATGCTCTTGGGATCCACGAGGACGGCGATACTTCCTCGTTGAAGAAGATTTCTCGCGATGTTCTCTCTGACGACGAATTCCCGGTGCGGGAGCGTCGTCAGTGGTTTGACCGCATCACTTTCGTATCACTCGGAGGCCAGGAAGACCCGTCCAGTGGGAATCCTGGGCTGCTGGCGAGAGCGCTTTCGGAGCAGGCTTTCGACGGACTTTCCGAGTTCGGCTCGTACAAGATCTTGAAAGTCGATCCGGACGATCCCCAGCGGCCCCGCCGAGCTGACCGCGGAACGGAAGCCGACGTGGCGGCGAGCGGCTTCCGGCTGCTCCAGAACGTCATCGACGACAGCCGGAGAGGGCAGGATCCGCAGGGCAAGAGCATCGATGGCGGGCATGTGCCGGGTGAGGACGGCATCGATGAGTCCTGGACCGGCGGGGCTGGGGCGGAGTTCTCCCGCCCGGAGGGTGCGAAGCGGAACGCGCACGCCGGAGGGCTGTCTGAGGCGTCGTCGGGAGATGGCACACCGGCCGGATCCAGCTACGGCGATGTGTCGGACCTGGCGGAGCGGCTGGGGGACTTCGTCAGTGGTGACGCAGCTCAGTGGCGTGGCGACGATGGTGTGTCGAGGCTGGCGGAGCGCCTGGCCGAATTCCACGTTAGCCATCAGGACGGTCAGCGGCACAGCATCGGCGACGCCACGGTCAACCAGCAGGTTTCTCCGGGGCGGCAGCGCTTCGATCCGCCGGAGGAGCGGCTGGCGCACTACCTCGCCGCTGTGGAAGACGGTGAGCGCGAAACCATGCACGCGCGCCGGTCCGCGGCACTTGCCGAGTTCGGCCGACCCGTCCCCAGCCCGAAGCTGGTCGACGTGGACGAGCAGACCGCCGATTACCGGCCGCATCCCACGAAGCCGGAGAGCGAGGCCCCGGAGTCCGGCGGGCACTTCCACAACCTCTACGGGCGGGACGACGCGGGCAGTGTCGCGGTGATGATGGAGAACTACCGGGCCAAGGGGGGTAGGTACACCGCCAGCGATGCCTTCATCCACCAGTGGTCGCAGGCGGAGGCGCTGTTCAACGAGGTGACCAAGGCCAAGGAGATCGACAAGCGGGCTCCGAAGCTGTTCGGCAGGAAGACGAAACCCGGGGATGTTCCGGATCGGCTTCCGGACACCATCTTCCGGCAGAACATCTCCGGCACGGCGGCCAAGGACGTTTTCGGCAACGTGCTGGCCGGCCGGAACGGCGTGGACTTCGATGCCCACGATGATGTCTACGCCGAGGTCATGAAGACGGTGAACGGCAAGTCCACGAAGAACATCGTGGACACGTTCAACGAGTTGAAAAAGCTGCCCGACGACCAGAAGTTCCACATCTCGGGTGGCGGCGTCAGGCGGGACGGCTCCGGCAACTTCCAGCTGCGGTTCGACATCAGCAGGGTCCGTGCCGGGACCGTCCGGCGATCCCCGCGCGGGGACAAGGCGCGGATTGTCCAGGCCGACCACGCTCGGCGTGAGCCGAAGCGCAGAGGCGCGTCCGGGCCCGCGACGGGAGGCCGGCGCGAGGTTCGGCCGGCGCCGTCCACGGCGAACACGTCTGGGCATCCCACTGGGTTTGATGCGCAAGAGCATCAAGAGCTTCTCGAACTCATGCGCGGGGTGAACAAGGATAATTTCGATGGCGATGTCGATGGCGATCTGGGGTATCGGACGAATTGTGCTGCGGCGACGATTCAGTTCTTGAACCGGTTGGCGCATCCTGATCGGGCCAGGGAATTCGTGGCCGGGCCGAGTGGGGAGGTGCATCGGGATCAGATCGAGGGTTCGGGTCTGAGGTATGTGGGCGAGTTCTCGGGAGTTGCCGATGTCGAGGAATATCTGTCACGCCTGGAGCGCGGCGCGTCCGGCATGGTGCTCGCGTATTACCCTGACGGTGGCCACTATTTCGCGGCTGTCAAGAAAGATCGCCCCATTTTCCTGAATCCTCAGGAGGAGAGCCAGCAGTTCTGGGGTTCTCCGTCGAAGGTGGAGTTCTGGGAGGCTCCCCAGGGCGTGGTGCTGACACCGATGTACTCGCCGGTCGGCATGCGCTCGGCGGCCGAACGAATGGCGGCTGAAGAGCCCGATTCGGTTCCTGGCAGCTCGGAGGTCAGGCAACCGTCCGGTTGGGGCGGTGGTTCGTCGCGTTACCGGGGCAGGGATGACGCGGGGCGCCCGGTCAAGTTCGGGCATGGCGAAGTGGCTGTGAAGGGGATCGATGCAGGCGATATGAGGCTGGTCTCCGCGCTGCCGGACACCGGTCTTGCCAACGAGGTGAAGCGCTGGCTGCAAGGTGTCCGCGACGCGACGTTCAGCGTGGTGCGCACGATGCCCGGCGAATCAGCGGCCAATGCCGTGGAGAACAGCGGGGCTCGTAACGCCGAAGTGACCATGAGATTCGATGGTGCGGCGGTTCTGGCGGTCAGCGCCCGGGGGGACGGCAGGTACGCGCTGCCCGTCCTCACCGATAGCGGGGTACTCCGGGTCTGGGTGGATGCGAAGACTGCCGCGCAGGCGCTCGTGGCCGAATCGACGAGCGTCCGCCGAGCCAACTCCGTGCTACTGCTGCTATCGGGCTCCTATTCGCCCGATGCCCCCGTGAAACTCGGTCGTGAGCTGGCCGCTGCCAAGCCTGAACTCGCGGTGAGCACCGGTGACGGCCCGATGGAACTGCAATACGGTGGACGCCTGGTCGTGCTGGACAACGGCGGAATGCGGACCTTCCGTGGCACCACGGACATCGCTTATGGCCCGACCCGCTTCTCGCGGGCCGAGATCGACGAAATCAATCGACGGTCAACGGTTCGGCCGGAGCCGGAGTTCCGGCCTAGCGCGGATTCCCGTCCGCACGATCGGCCCGCACCCCGGCCCGCACCCCGGCCGGCTGCGCCCGAGTTGTACCCCGGACTGAATGATTCCAACCGTTCCGTCACTTTCGCTCGAGAGGATGCGAAGTTCGGCGCGCTGCGCGACGCGGACGGGCGGCGTGGTTTCGAGTTGCTGGCGGATCCGGCCACAAGGGCGGAGTTCCGCGATTGGACCAAGGGCATCCGGGGCCCGATCCGCGTGGTGCGCACCATGCCCGGCGAGTCGGTCGGCGAAGCAAGGCGCAGGAGCGGGACCCGGCCCAACAGCGAGATCGCAGACTCTCCCTTCGCGAACTCACTGGTCCTCGCGGTCAGTCCCGTCAGGCACGGGTTCATGATCCCGGTCGCCCCCGACGGAGGCACCACCGAGATCTGGGTCAGCGGAACCACGTTGGCGAACTTCCTCGCCGATTCCGAACGGGTCCAGGAAGCCATTCGGCTCCGGGGATTCGATTCGCTGTTGCTGCCGGTGCACGGTGCCTCGCAAGCAAGCGGCATCAGGGACCTGGCCGCGCGCTTGCACTGGCGTGGACTTCCGTTGCGGGTGTTCACCGCGGACACCGAGATGGGACTGGCGTCCGGTGGGCGCATCGGGGCCAGGGACAACGGAAATTGGCTGGGCTACTACAACCAGACGGTCCCTTCCTACACCGGCTCGGAGCAAGAAGTCCTGTCCTACTTCTGGGCGGAAGGCAGTTTCGCCAAAGACGAACTGCGCGACGAGATTCGCCGGCGTGAAGCGAGCCACTCGGA
This sequence comes from Saccharopolyspora sp. NPDC050389, assembly GCF_040655595.1. Lineage (NCBI taxonomy): Bacteria > Bacillati > Actinomycetota > Actinomycetes > Pseudonocardiales > Pseudonocardiaceae > Saccharopolyspora > Saccharopolyspora sp. NPDC050389. Next base: position 63,169 of record NZ_JBFAKG010000010.1, on the reverse strand, counting down.
GCCGCGCCCGCGCCCGGACGCACCCGGTGCGCGACCGGCTCCGGAGAGCCCGCCGATGGACCCCTACGAGGTGCTGAAGGTCGAGCGTGATTGGCCGTTCCACCGGATTGAGCGGGCGTTCGAGCGGCTGCGATTGGCGAATCTCTCCGCTGCGGAGCGCCAGGACGTCAACGATGCGTTCGCCAAGCTGACCGAGCAGGCCTCCGGCGCGCAGCCGCGTCCCGAGTCGACCTTTCGGCCCACCGGGCAGCCGCCGAAACCGGAACGGAAGCCGGAATCGAAGTCCAAGCCGAAGCCCTCCGGGCGGCCCGAGAAGGAAGCGCCTCGCCCCGAGGCGGGAACGTCCCGTCCCGGCCCGGCCGGGTCGAATTCTGAGCCGAAGCCATCGGGTCCGAGCGAGCAGGCCGGGTCTCGCCCGGGTGCGGAGTCGTCGGCTCGGCAGGAGGCGCCGGGGACCGGTCAGCAGCCGGGAAAGAAAGAGGGGCCGACGCAGTCGTTCAAGGATCCGAAGGGCTACTACGCGGCGCTGGGTGTCCAGCCGAATGCGGAAGACAGCGAGATCAAGAAGGCGCATCGGAAGCTGGTCTTGAAGTGGCACCCGGACAAGAACAAGGCCCCTGAGGCCCAAGCGAAATTCCAGAATATCCAGAACGCCTACGAGGTCTTGTCACATAAACAAGAGCGGCAGAAGTACGACGACGAGTGCAAACTGGAGGAGCTGCGGGCGGAGTTCGAGCGGACGCACCCGCGGCAGCCTTCGCGGAATTCGCCGGGGCCGAGCTTTTGGGATATCCCGCGCCGCCCCGCGAACCCAGGGAGGAGTGGCCGGGACTATCGCAGCGACAGGACGTCCCGCCATCGCCGGCAAAGCCAGGGGCCGAGTTGGTTCGGTTTCGGTGGTGCGTCGTCGGTGTCGGTGGGTGCGTCGTCGGTGCGGCCGGGTGTGGTATCGGCGGAGACGTTTGAGGGTGATCCGGCTGGTCATGATGCGTATGTGAGTGAGAATTTCGCGGGTATGGAGGGGATCAACCGGGACAATTATGTCGCGGGTGTTGCGGGGCATGATACGAATTGCCAGCCGTCGTCGATTCAGGCGTTGAACCGGGAGATGCGTCCAGGTCGGGCGAAGGAGTTCGTGGCCGGTCCGAGTGGTGTGGTGCACCGGGATGAGGTGTCGAAGACGGGTCTGCCGCCGATGGCGAAGCAGGGCCGGGGTTATGACGATGTGACGGATTTCGTGGCGGGCAAGGACACCGATGGCGCGTATGGCCTGGTGTATGCGGAATTCGGCGATCGTGGTGGCCATTTCTTCACCGTGCACAAGCGTGGTGGGGATGTGGTGTTCTACGACGGGGAGTCGCATTCGCTTGTGAGGCTGGGTTCTCCGGTGGAGGTGTGGTTCTCGCCGGTGACCTCGGACAAGGTCCTGACCCCGGTGTACACACCGTTCCGCCTCGACGACGGACGCACGATCCCGCTGAGCGTGCACAGCCGCGACCTGGACCTGGACGACTACGGGAACCCGGTGAACGAAAGCCGCTGGATGGTGCCCGATGGAGCGGAAGTCGAGCGGCTCGCCGAGGCGCGCAACCCCGACTCGCCGAACTACCGGCCGGGCTGGGACGAGCTGAGCCCGGCGCAGTCGTGGGCCCTGATGGCTGCGGAGCTGCGCGGCGAGCAGTTCAACCAGCGCGATCTCGACGAGGCCACCAACCGGATCCGCATGCTCAACAACTACGGCGCGAAATACCCGACCAGCAAGGCCGAACGAGCCGAGATCGCCGCCGCCGCGCACGAGAAGCTCAAGTCCTGGCCCATCGTCACAAACCTGTTCCCGAACCGGATGGTGCCCGACGGCAACGGCGGGCACGCCCCGCTGATGCGATTGCTCTCCGAAGGGCAGCCGATCCGGAACCTGTGGGAGACGGGTGTTTCGCAGGGATCCACCGACGTCAGCCGGCGTGCCAAGGCGGAATGGCTGTTCGGCTATTCCTCGTCCTTCCAACGCGGCGACGGCACGACGGTCGCGGATCCGGCCGAGATGCCGCGCTACAGCGCGGTGATCCCGCCGCGCCGGACCGAGGGCTCTTCCGTCCAGTACGGCACCGTCGTGTTGCACTGGAACAACGATGTCCGTGCCCGCAGCACGTTCACGCCCGGCGACTCGTTGGGCGTGGACGAGGACACGAACGCGGTCACCTACACCGACAACGAGCACCTGTACCCGTTGCTCGCCTACGGCGACGTGGAGCTGTTCCGGCACCTCGTGGCCGAAGCCACCGATTATTCCTACGACCCCGGGCTGAAGGACGCCCCGGGGCCCAGCACGCACAATTTCCTGGAAGCGCAGATCCACGGCCCGCTTTCCCTTTCCCTCGTGGACAAGGTGGTGGTCAACTGGGGTCGGGTCGGGATCAGCGACGAGGACCAGCCCGCCTTGACCAGAGCCGGGGCCGAGCAGCTGGTCGCCGACCTGCGCTCCGCCCACCCGGACCTGAACGTCGAGCTGGGCAAGGAGATCGGGGAGCCCGGTGATGCCGACCGGGCGGAGCAGAACCGGGTGCGTGACCTGTACGGCCTGGACGCAGGCAGGCATCTGGACGAGCAGGACCTGGCGGTGGCACGCGAGCTGGACCGGCTGGCGGGCGGTGGCCCGTTCGCCGGACACGCCAGCCGCCAGGACTTGATCCGGTTGTTGACAGGCGACGATGGCTCGCGCCCGGGCGACGAGGCCCGGATGCTGCGGGACCTCTTCGACACCGCCAGGCAGGATGGCGTCGACTCGCTGGAGCTGCCCGGCCGCACCGACGCCGAGCGTTCGGATGTGTCGGGTGAAGACGACATCGATGATTCCTGGACCGGCGGGGCTGGGGCGGAGTTCTCCCGCCCGCCGGTTGCGGAGTCGAAGGCACCGCAGGAAGAGGACTCCCGCGGGGAGAGGGGAGCGGAGCGGCGTAAGGAGCGGGCTCGCCCGCGTGTGGGCAGCGGCAGCGACCCGAAGTATGCCGGAACGATTTCCGCGAAGCCGGCCACGTTCAAGCACAGCGATCTGCGCATCACCGACCGGCCCTCCACCAGTCACAGGCCCGCGAGCATTGCGCTGCTCTCTGACTCCGAGCTCGGCGCCTTCGAGGGCTGGCTGGATTCGATCGATGGTCCCCTTCGGGTGGTGCGTACCCGTTCCGGCGAATCGACGACCACTGCTCTCACGGCCGGGCCCGACCGTGAGATCACGGCACCGTTCGAGTCGGACCTCATCCTCGCGATCGACACCGACGGCAGCGCCCTCGCGGTCCCGGTGATCGGCAAGCGTGGAAAGACCGAAATAGCCGTGGTGGACCAGTCCACGGCCACGAGGATCCTCGGCAACATCATCAGGGGCGGCAACAGCTCGTCGGTGCTGCTGCTGACGCTCGGTGCCGACAGGCCGGGAACCTCGGTCAAGGTCGCCAATGAGCTGGTCAAGGCGGTACCCGGCCTCACCGTCAACACCCCCAAGGGAGTGACGGTGCTGGCAGACCGCGGCCGGATTGTCGTGCTTGCCGACGCTGGTCTGCTGAACATCAGTACCCGAACGAAGACCACGCACAACGAGGTCAGCCGCTTCTTGTTCAAGATGAAGGACAAGAAGGACGAGACGGTCGTGAAGAGGACCACCTGGCTCGAGACCCGCTTCGGTGAGGAAAGCAGGCCCGAAGCCGTTCGGGGGGACGGCGAATCGGCTCGCACGAAGCACCGCGAACGGCACGCGAAGGGGGAAAGCGGCCAGCGGAAGGAGTCCCGTCGGCCGCGGCAGGATGAGCTGCCGCGCGGATCTCGTACTAGGAGAACGGATTCGGGCTCCGTGGCCCGACAGCGGGACGAGTCCGGCCCGTCCCAGAAGCCTCGCCCGGCGCGGACGTCGGATGCGCGCGCGGAGGCAGGCCGCAAGGAGGATGTGACACGCCGCAAGGCGGATAAGGCACGCCGCGAGGCTGAAGAGGCGAGTCGCGTGCGGGAAGAAAGCGAGGAGAAGGTCCGCAGGGCGGCGGAGAAGGCCCGCCGGGCGGAGGCGGCCCGCTGGGCGGAGGAGGAGCGTCGCGAGGAAGAGGCGCTTCTCGAGCAGGAAGAACGCAAGCAGAAGGACGCGAATCGCCGGGAGCGTCGTAAGAAAGTGGACTGGTGGAGGTGGATGGATGATTCCCTTCCGTCAATCCGCGAGGAGTTTGAAGCGGAGCTGCGTGACGAGCAGGCCCTCCGCGAGGAAGGACGTTGGGACGAGGACGCGGAGCGCTGGGAGCGCTTTTTGGAAGCGGAACTGAAGAGTCGGTTCCTGTTTGAGATTGCGAATCCGAAGGAGATCGAAAAGGCCATTGCCCGTGCAAAGAAAGTGGACTGGTGGAGGTGGGTGGATGATTCCCTTCCGCTAATCCGCGAGGAGTTTGAAGCGGAGCTGCGTGAGGAGCAGCCTCGCCGCGAGGAAGGACGTGAGGAGGAGGCGGAGCGCTGGGAGCGCTTTTTGGAAGCGGAACTGAAGAGTCGGTTCTTGTTCAGGCCGAGTCCCGAGGATGTCGAAAAGGCCCTTGCCCGTGCTCGTGCTGTTGAGCGGGCTCGTGGTTTGGGTGGTCGGTCGTCGGAGATCTTGTCGGATCCACACGCTCGGCAGGAGCACGACGACGAGCGCCGGTTCGGTTTCGGTGGTGCGTCGCCGGTGAGCGACGATGGCGGGGACGTGTCGGATGAAGACGACATCGATGAGTCCTGGACCGGCGGGGCTGGGGAGGAGTTCTCCCGCCCGAAGGGCGAGGAGCCGAAGACATCGGGCGACACCGCTTCCGGCGCCCGCAACGACGCGCAGGACCCGGACCCTGCCGGAAACGGGCCAGGTGGCCAGCGGGACTACGAGGACCTGGCCGACGACGCGCCGGCTGACAGCGTGCCCCGCGAACAGCGCTTTGCTGCGATGGTGAAGACGTACCGGGCCGCGCAAGCCGCAGTCGCCGCGGGCGTCAACCCCGTCGAGTACCACGCCGACGGCATCCCCGGTGGCGTGAGCAGCCGGCCGGACGCCCGGTTCGGCACCGAGATCGAGTTCACCATCCCCGAGGAGCACTTCGACGCGGCGGTGCAGGAACTCGGCGCCGCGTTGCGGGACGCGGGTCTCGCCGACTGGCGCGACGGTCAGGAGCTGCCCTCCGGCCTAGTCAAGATGGCACCCGACCGCTGGCGCGTGGTGGACGAGGAAGCCCTGGAGAACGGGATCGAGGTGGTGTCGGACAAGCTGGTCGGCCGCCCGGACTCCTGGCAGCGGTTCGCCACCGGCGTCGACATCATCGATTCGGTCGTGCAGAAGTACGGCGGCTCGGTGGAATCGGGCGACGTGCACGTCAACGTCAGCTTCGAGGGCCAGGACTTCAGCCCCGAAGCCAACGTGGCACTGGCCGGCCTCGCCAAGGCACGTGAGCAGTCCCGGTACCGGATGGCGAACTCCACGATGGGAGGACCGCAGCGCGAGCTGAGCATGGCAGGCACGCTGCCGGTTCCACCGCGAGCCACCGACGTGCGAACCCCGGAGGACGTTCGCTCGCTCAACGCCAGCCGCAACGAGGACATCAACTTCGAACACATCAAGGGCGGGCCGAACGACCGCTGGGAACACCGGCTGCCCGTCGGCCGCGTGCACTTGGGCGAGTTGCAAACCTGCGTGGAATTGGGCGCCGCGATGCCCGCCGCAGCAAGCGACCCGGCGAAGCATGCCCGCATCGAGGAACTCCTCGCCGACCCGCGGTTGCTCGGTGACGAGACCCGTGCCCGCACCGAAGAGGAACAGCTGAACGACCTGCTGGACCTGCTGGAGGTGCTGCCGCTGAGCAAGGCGGCGGAGAAGCAGATCGTGCAGTTGTTCGCCGCCACCCAGCCGTGGCGCCGAAGCGGCGCGACGTATGACTTCCAGACGCTGGCCGTGCGCACCCGGGACGGGTTGCACTACCCGAGCCCTCACGAGGACGTGGGCAGGCTTGTCCAGCAGGCTCGGGACGCCCGGCCGAATCCCGATGAGCAGGTCATCAGGTTCACGCCCAGCCCGGACGGCGAGCAGATCACCCTGTGGGACGGGAAGAACTACACTCCTCGGTCCTTCGTGAACTACGTGCGCCTGCATCCCGGTTTCGACCAGGATCGCAGGGTCGTGCTGGAGATCGGGGACGCGGAGGCACCGCGGGCTGTCCAGGACGTGGCCCGGCTGCTCGGCAACGCCGAGATCCGCCAGCGCCCGGACTCCGCAGCAGTCCTGGAATCGGCGGAGCACACTGCGGAATTCGACGGCAGCACCACGACCGAAGCCGATCGCACGGCCCAGCCGGACACCGACGAGCAGGCCCGGTCGACGGAGAGCCGGCACGAGGTGAGCGGTTCACGGCCGGAGGCGCCTGAGGACACCGCGGGAAGCCGCGATGACGCCACCGCCGCGCAACAGCGCGACGAGAGCACGACCATCGAGAACCGCGATGGCGTGTCAGCGGAGCGGCGCGCCGAGACCGAGGTCGCCGAGGACCGTGACGGCACGACTGAGGAGCACCGCGACGCCACCGACGCGGCGGGGCACACCTCCACCACCGAGCCCGCCCGGAACGAGTCGTCCGCTCCGCGCGGCTGGCGGCGGCTCCTGCCGCGCTACCTGCGCCGCAACCGGGGTCTCGGTGTGGGCAAGCAGCTCACCCGCACCGAAGGCGCCGACCGGGTGGTCGCCGCCGCCAAGAGCTTGGCGAACGGTGCGCCGACCGCTCAGGAACTCGAGGACCTGCGGGCGGCCGTGGAGAACGATTCCGAGTCGTTCATGGACAACGGCCGAGTAGTGACCTTGGGCGGGGAACGCGTCCTGGTCCGCGCCGAAGTGGACTTGTCGCGCGCCGAGCCGATCGACGCGAACGCGGGGACGAGTTCGGTGAGCGCCGAACAGGCGCGCGCCTCCACCGCCGGAACCTCGGCCGGCCGCACCGCGATGTCGCGGTGGTTCTACTTCGTCCCGATGGCTCCGGGCCTGTTCCTCACCGGCACCGCCAACGCGCCGACGGGCGCGTCGACCTCCCGCGGCCTCTCGCAGCGGAACTCGCATCTCGTGCGGACCAGCGTCTCGTTCCCGGAGAACCCGACGAGCGAAACCGGCTTCCAGGGAATGCTCCCGGTGCGCGCCCCGGCGACGTTCTTCCTCAGCCGGCTCGGCGCCGACGGGAAACCGACCCTGCCCACGATGCGGGTCGGCCGGGCCGTGGGCCGCGACGACACCCTGGTGTCGGTCGAGCTGAGCGTGCCCCTCGGGCTGAACGGCGGCGGGACCGAGGTTCCGTCGCTGCCTTCGGAGCTGCCCACCTCGGGGGTCGAGCACGCCGACCTCCACGAAGACCCGTTCGACGAGGTTCACAAGTACGTCGGTTCGTTGACGAAGGAGGGCCTGAGCACTCTCCGGGAGTTCGTCGGCTCCCGCAACATCAAGAAGCGCCTGCCGGAGATGGCGGTGACCCCGGAACAGGCCGCGCGGGGCGACGGCTGGGTGTCCTCGCCCGAATTGCCGCGGAAGCGCAATCCGCTCAAGAGGCTGTTCCGCCCCAAGAGCCAGCGGGTGCAGATGCGCCTCGTCGCCCGGCGCGTCTACTTCGACCAGGTCATCGACGGCTCGCACATCGAGAAAACCACCTCGAAGACCGCCGCCACCAAGGGCTCCCACCAGGCGCACCACGACGCGAGCTTCACGATCGCGGGAGGTCCCGTCTACGACGTCGGCGAGATATCGGTCGGTGCCGGCATCTCCACGGGCGGGGCGTACGGCAGCAGCCATGCGCAGGACCTGGACCGCGCGGAGGGTGCCGAGACCACCAGCTCCTACACCGGTTCGGTGACCCGCTACTACACCCGCTACGACTTGCAGGTCCGCAAGCCCGGGCATTCTCCGCTCAAGTTCGCCGGAGCCGTGAACGGCGTCCACTTGGCGGAGCAGGCGGACGCGGAACGTGCCGGCATCAGCGCCGTCGCGGCGGGGAAGGCACCCGGACGCCAGGAACTGGCCGACACTGCGGCCCACGCGGCGTTGCAGCTCGACGAGGCCGCTGGACTGCTGAGCAAGATCATGCGGGACTCCACGGCCGAAATGCTCAAGTTCTACCGGTCGGAGCGGGTGCGGACCACCAAGTTCGGCACCGAGCTCGATGACCCCGACCTGGCCGACGGCATCTCCCCGAAGGACGAGCGGAAACTGGGCAGGGTCGAGAAGATCCGCGGCGAGATCACCGCCGAGCACCTGGCCCGCCACGCATCGGACATCCTGGCCGACCGCCGCCCGCTGGTGCTGGACCTCGAACCGGAACCCGGGTTGGCCCACGACTACCACGCCTCGCTCAAGTTGCAGGCAAGCCTGGAAGGCGACCTGGAACCCCTGGACGACCCTGCCGACGGCCCCAACACGGCCGAGGAGCTCTCGGAGGTGACGACCGGCAGCTACACCAAGGGCCGGAACTGGATGCTCTCCGGCGGCATCATCGCCCGCGTGTACATGTCGATGTTGGGGGGGATGCTGACCATCAACCTCCCGAAGATCTCCTACCTTCAGTCGAGGACGTCCGGACTGTCGCAGGAAACCAAGATTTCCAGCGGCGGCGGCGTGCGCGGCTCGGAACTCGACGAGTCCGGCAACGTGCGGCCCGAACCGTTGCGGCGGTACCGAGCGCGAGTCAAGCTCAGCGTTTCCGGAAACCACTGGTCCCGGCACACCGCGCTGATCCGAGGCATCACGTTCGGCCTCCCCGGGAAGAAAGCCCCGCAGCTGAACCCGCTGACGATCGTGGACCCCTCGGCCGCCGAGCAGGGCCGCGAACCGGGCACGGTCATCGTCGACGTAGTACTCGAACTACCCGCCTCGTATCGTGTTCCGCGCGCCGACGTGGTACCGGTCAACCACACGCAGCTCAACGACATTTCGATCAACTGGAGCAAGGAACTCGGTCGCGGCGCGTCCCGAAAGCTCGACGGCGTGCAGATCGTGTCGTTCCACGGGCTGGAGCACGTGCGCAACAAGCTGCGTTCGCTGCTGGTGCATGCCTCGAACGACCCGATCTACCAGTTCGAGGACGGCGACAACTCCGGCCTGCGCGGACAGAAGTTCTCGTTGAGCGGCAACGAGTTCCTGCTGCACTGGAGCCGCAGGCGGACGGACGCGGAGGCCAAGGCCGCGGTGTCCTTCATGCTGCGCGACCCGGAGGTGCTCGAGACCGTCTGGCAGCCGTCGAACCGGTCGGCGGCCGGCGGCAGCACCACCAGCAGCGAACAAGGCGGCACCTGGACCGCGAAAACCCAGATCGAACCCTTCATCGGCCCGACCAGCGAGACCTCGAACGACATCCCCGGCACGATCACCCAGGGCATGGGACTGATCCTGCACGAGGTGAGCCCGTGGGTGGTCAGCTTCGGCCGCGAGAAAGGCCACCGCACCACCGTTTCCCACGGGCGCTCGGTGTCCGGGGAGCCCCGCCGCATGCACCGGATCATCGCCACCGCGGAGGCCACGATGGCGGTCGAGACGGTGGACTGGAGCAACCTGGACCGCTGGAAGCTGTTCAAGCCGAAGGCCGGCGAGGTCACCGCGCGCTCGGCCATGTCCGTTGCGCTGGCGCCCATCATGTCGCTGTTCAAGCCGAAGACGGGCCGCGCCGCCGAGCGCTTCGAACTGCCGCGCGCCGTGGAGGTCTGGGTCGACGACGAGCAACTGCACGAGATCCGGATCAAGCAGGCCGAGGAGGACGCGCGGCGCGCCGGGCAGGAACCGCCGGCGCCATCGGAACCGGACGCGCCGACCGATGCCGACGGGCTCAGCCCCGTGCCGGAGGGGCACGACATCGGCGCCCCGAAGTGGGCCGACGGCGTCACCGAGCCGATCGACCTCTCCGAAACCATCGACAGGCTGCGCGAGGGCCTGGTGCAGCGTCTCGGCCAGGAGCGGGCCGACATGTTGTTGCCTTCCTTCTCGTTGGCGACCGAGCACGACAACTCCAGCGAGGTCAAGCGGTACCTGTCGCATGTCCAGGCATCCCTGGGCGATCTCGCCAACGGCGGCACTGGCACTCCGCTGCGGTTGCAGGACCGGATCACCGGTGAGACCTACGAGCTGCGGGTGGACGCCGAGCTGCTGAGCACGCCGACGCCGGCCGGGATCAAGCACGGCGGGCTGACCAGGGCCACCAGGGCGACCTTCCAGGAGACCTCCAGCCGCAAGTTCACCAGGGCGCTGGCCGAGTTCTTCACCGTCTTGCTGCCCGCCGGGACGTTCCAGAACGAGTCCGCCGCGGCGGATGCCGCGGCGAAGCCCGGCGACCACGGCGCGGCGTACGCGAACCTCGGCTTCGGGCTCGGGCACGTGTTCGAATGGCTCAAGCAGGTCCGGGGGACCAGGAACGTTCGCACCACCGAGCTCGTGCACACCGAGACGGTGAAGGACGCCGCGCTGGCCGAGCACCGCGCGGACGTGTTGTTCGACGTGCGCATCGAGCGCCACGGCGAGCGCATCGCGGCGGCACCTGCCTGGCGCACCGTCACCGCGCACACCCCGATCGAGGACACCGCGGTTTCCGATGCCGGGGAGAAGTCCCGCGGGGGCAACGTCGTCCGGCGCTCCGCCGAGGACGCCGACGAGCAGCGCCTCGCGGAGTGGCGCGCCGCCGACACCCCGGCGGCCCTGCCGGACGACCCGAACCAGTTCCGGGTGATGGACTTCAAGGGCGACGTCGCGGACCTGGTCCGCGCGGCGGAGCAGGCCATCGAAGCGGCGGGCGGCAAGGTGGACTCGCACACCCGCAGGATGCTGCGTGCCGAACTCACCCCGAGCCGCGTGAGCGCGATCCAGGGCATGTACGGCACCGAGGCGGCGCAGCTGGAGCTGCCGCCGGGTCTTGGGCTGAAACTGGGCGTGTGCCCGAAGCTGCCCGGTCATGGCGAGCTCAGGGGCGTCAGCGACCGCATCCGCATCGCCGGCGCCAAGACGTCGCACGGCACGTCGGAGACGGAGGCCGGCTCGAGCAACTCGAACATGCTGGCGGCGGTCCCGTTGGTCGCGGCGGGCGTGCCCCAGCACCCGGACTCGGCCAACTACCCCGACCGGAAACCGTTCGGCTCGATGAGCGGCTGGGCGTTGATGATGGAGCCGCTTGGCGCCAGGCAAACCGGGCACGAGCACCGAGACGTCGACGAGACCGGTGGCAGCGAGCTGCCCAAGGCCGGTGAGAAGCCCGCCACGGACGGGATCACCAGCGCCTGGTTGCACGGCGCCGGTTTCCGGTTCGTCGTCGAGCCGACGTCCAGGGTCGGCTTGCGGCGCACCGCCGTCGTGGACGTCGACTTCGCGCAGGGTTACGAGGTCCGTCGTACGGACCGCAACGATCTGCTGTCCGAGCCGCTGATCATGGCGGCCAAGGAGCTCGCCGCGCGGGACGCGGAGTGGGCAGCGGCCCACGGCCGGTGGCGCGCTGCCAACCCGTTCGGGCTGGACGATCCGGACGGTGACCTGGGCACCCAGGTGGACGCCGAGTCCGCCTTCCGGGATGCCGCCGAAGCCGAGCAGGCCGCCGCGGCGGCGTTCTGGCGGGCGAAGCAGGTCTACGAGCAGGAACTGGCGCACGCCCGGCAGGACCCGGGCCTCGGCGGCGTGGAACCAGACGCGCGCGTGGTGTTCCCCGCCGGCGCGGACCGGCTCCCGTTGGCAGAGCGAAGCAAGCTGTACCCGCTGGTGCGGCAGGTGTTGGCCGCACACGAATCCGGTGCGCGACCGACTGTGCGGTACCGGGTGCACGGTGACGTCGAATCGTCGCGTGCGGCCGACGATTTCTCCGCCACGGCAAAGGAATTGGACCGCCTGCTCAAGCTGGCGCAGTCGGCGACGCCGAGCGCCGAGCGGCTCGGCCGCAGCGACCTCGGCTTCGACGTGGCGCCGCACTTCGTACGCTCCGCGGGGCCGACGGAGGTGGAGGTGTGGCTCGAAACGCCGGACCGCGCCTCCGCCAGGGAGTTCCGGGATCGCTACCCGCAGCTGTGGGGTGTGAACGCGGAGAACTACCGGCAAAACCGGCCGGGGCACACGGAGAACTGCGGACTGGCGTTGATCGCGGCCGCGAAGACCCGCTCCGGCGGGGTCACGGTCGCGGCCGACGCCGGCGGTCCGGTCACTGTGGCGTCCTTGCAGGAGGAGTTCGGCGGGCAGGCCGTCGTGGCGACCCGCGACCAGGTCGAGGCGCACATGGGCGCGCAGCCGGGTGCCTGGGGCGCGGTGTTCCTCCGCGGCCCGCGCGGCATGGTGCACGGCGTGCTCGTGGAGACCGGTGAGGACGGCCGTGTCAGGTACCCGGACGTGCACCAAGGCGAGATGGCCGAACCCGGACCGGACGACGTGGTGGGCTTCCTGCCGCTGACCGAGACCGGCGCGACGCCGTTGCGCGGCGCGGAGCTGGACCCGAACCTCCTGGTCGGGATGCCGAACCGGGATTCCGGTGTTGGTGGGCGCAATCGGCGTCGGACCGGTGGTGGTGCTCCGAGGCCGTCGTTGCAGCGCGAGGACGATGGTCTGCCGTCCGATCGTCCGGGCGAGTCCACGGCGAGGGATTCCGGCCGTGGTGGTCCGTTGGTGCGGCGCTGGGACGAGGGCTTGCCGGGGCACGACTCGGCGCCGGTCGAGCGGGTCGCGGACCGGACCTTCGCCGAACCCTTCGCGGGCGTCCGTGAAGGTGTCGTCGACGGCACCTTCATCGGCACCTTCACCGGCAAGATCTACGGCGTGGTCACGACCCGTGCGGAGGGCACCAGGTCCGTAGAGGGAAGTATCTCGGTCGACGACGCCATCATCCGCGGCACCATGATCGGCCGCTTCGAAGGCCTGGCGGTCGGCACCGTCCACGGCACCATCCGCACCGACATCACCCGGCCCGGGTCGGGCGATCCCGCTCCGGCGATCCGGTTCGGTTTCGACCAACAGGGCGCACCCGTCGTCTTCGACGCCCGCGACGTCGACGCCGAGGTGACGCGCACCGACGAGGACGGGGCGCCCGTCGTCAACCTCAGGCCGCAGGAGTCCGATGCCGTGCGCCAATGGGCGGCCGGGTTCGGGCGCATGCACGACGTCCTGCGCTCCCTCCCGGGCGAGACCACGTTGCGCGCGTCCTCGGTGCTGTTCCGCCCCGGAAGCTACGTCCAGGCACCCTGGCGCAATCCCGGCTGGTTCTTCGTCGAATCGGACGGCGATACCTTCTCCGTGCCGCTGCGCCGAGGCGATCAGTCCGAAACCGTCGTCGTCGCGGGGGACGAACTCTGGCACGTCACCGAGAACCGGGGCTGGTTCGAGAGCCACGGTGACCCCGGAATCGTCCTGCTCCACGACCGCGACGAGAACTCCACGGGGCTCGGGCTCTTCGCCCGCACCGGTCATGAGGACGGCGGCGACGCCATCGTTTTCGGCCCACGGGGTCCGTACGGGCTCCTTCCCGCGAACGGGGAGGACCCGTCCGCGATCTGCGTCGGCGACAACCAGGGCTGGGAATGCCATCGCATCGGGGGAAGGCAGATCCACCACGAGGAAACCCGTTTCTCAGCGGGGGAAATCGCTCAGATCTCTGCGATCGAACGAGCACTGACCAGCGCGGAGCAGGCGGGGCCCGCGGGATCACCGCTCGCGCACCTGTTCCCCGAGACGCGGAGCGCGGACGGCGAGCTGCACAGCGGGTTCCGGCTGGACGACGGCCAGCCGTTCGAGTTCCGCAGCCGCGATGTCCACCGCCTGCTCGTGGTGAACGCGCAGCGGCAGGCACGGGTCCTCAGCTTCGGCACCCAGCCCACGTCGCACGAGGAGCTGGGCAGGTGGGCGGTTGGCATGGAGCGGGTGGAGCACGTGATGCGCACGATGCCCCACGAGACCATCCCGCATGCGGCCCTCCACCCGGGGCGGACGAACGGGAACGTGCCGGCGCCCTGGACCGTTGATCCGGTCTGGCTCGCCGTCGGCATCGATGGCGATCGCTTCCACCTCCAGGTGGAGCGAGGCCCAGATCTCGTCGACGTCGCCGTCTCCGGCGACATCTACTACCGGATCCTCCGCGAGATGCCCGAATACCGGTCGCTGCGCGCCTACAACTCCAATTCCGACATCGCCCTGCTCACCGACGACGTCGAGCAGGCCGCCACCGATCAACTCGCCGAAGCGGCTCAGCAGAACAACGATCCCGTCACCATCCACGTCGGAGGCGACACGACGCTGGCCGTTCCGCCGGACCGCTCGCCGAACCCCGGCCGGTCCGCGATCACGGTCAGCCGCAACGGCGGCTGGTTCAGCTACCGCCCGGACGGCACCCTCGTCGACCGCGCCTACACCCGGTTCACGCAGGAGGAGATCCAGCAGCTCAGCACGTTGGCCTTGAACGACGTGGAGCCGCCTCCGCCTTACGTGGACCGCCCGGCGAACCCACCCGCGTACGCCGACATCGGCCCCCGCCCGGTGGACCCACCCGCCTACGCTGAGGGTGCCGGGGCGTGGCCGTCGCTGCCCCCGGGGTCGGTGATCACCGCCGCTTCCTTCCCCGACGTGGCGAGTGCCGCTGCGTACTTCCGGGATCGCTATCCGGCATTGCGAGGGGTGAACGAGAACGGCTACGCGCGGGGTGCGGACGGACGAACCCAGAACTGCGCGCTGGCGTTGATCGCGGCCAAGCTGACCCTCACCGGGGGCGAGACGGTCGTTACCGACCCGGGTGGTCCGATGAAGGTCAGCTCGTTGGAGGAAGCTCTCGGTGCCACTGCAGTGGAAGCGACGTACGAGCAGGTCTTGACGCATACGCGCGACCAGCCGAAGGGTTCCTTCGGGGTCGTGGTTCTGCAGGGGAACCGGTTCGTGGCGCACGGCGTGCTGGTCGAGAGCCGCGGAAACGAAATCGTGGTGTTCGGGGACCCGCATCGCGAGACGTTCGCGGACATCGACCCGAGCAAGGTCATCGGGTACATCCCGCTCGTCGACACCGGCACGGCGTCGGTGGACGGGGTTCCGCTGAACCCGAGGCTCTTGATCGGGGCGCCGGCCGGGACCGGGAGGGGCGGCACCGATCCGCGCAGCGTGTTCGGCGAGCTGACCCAGCGGGTGAGCCAGGACAGCACCGCTGACACCGGCGGTCGGCGGGCTCATGCCGAACCGGTCAGCGCCGACGTGCAGGCCGACGTCCGCGGCGCAGCGGATGCGGGAGGGCCCCACACCGTCGATTTGCCGACCGGGAAGCACGAGACGAGCCGCGGGCGGGAGTTCGACCAGATCGACTCCGCCGCGCTTGCCGACCTGCTCGATGTCGAGAATTCTGCTCGGCCGCAGCAGGTTTCGGGATTGGCCGAGAAGCACCAGCTTGGCCCGGCGGTGGCTTTCGCGGATGCGCGCGAGGCGCACAACAGCGGCGCTACCGCCAGTGCCGCGGACCTGGCGGACAGGCACGGCATCAGCGTCGAGGAAGCCGAGACCCAGAGCGGCGCGGCCGGCGTGGCCGACGTGCGCTCCGCGCGGGACTGGATCCTCTTCGAGGACGGCTTGGCAACGGGAACTGGTGGCGCGGTCGCGTCTGTCAGCGTTGCGCCTGGTACTCCGTTGCGGCTCAGTTCCGTGATGGAGAGGCACGGTCTCACTCGCGAGCAGGCGATTTTCCCGGTAGCGGCCAACCTGGTGTCCAATTTGGCCAATGGGAACTTCAACCGCGAGAGTTCCGCTGCGGACTTCGCCGCGGAGTACGAGATCAGCGAGGCGGAGGCAGAGGTGCTGATCAACACCGCCGCGGAGCGCGAGATCGCGAATGCGTGGCTGTCCCGTCGTCCGGTTGCCCCGGACGTTCTCGCCGAGAGTTACGGCTGGACTCCGGAGTGGGCCACCGAGCGGATCGAAACCGCGGTGGTCAACGAGCTGCGCCACAAGGGTGCTCAGGTCCCGGCCCAGGTCCCGGAACCGGCCGCGTACCTGAGCAGAGTGGCCGCGAGGTCCGGGGTGGTGGACAACCAGCGGGCGCTGGACCTGGTCAATGCCGCCGCACGGGCGGATGTGCGCGCGGCGGCGGATCGCGGGGAGCCGTACTCGTCTGCGGAACTGAGCATGAGGTACGGCCTGGTCACCCGGTGGGCAGCCGATCGGATCTCGGACGTCGTGCAGGACGATGTGCGTGCGGCGGCGGATCGTGGCGAGCAGCGCACCATTGATGAGCTCGCCCGGAAGTACGGCATCAGTCAGGAGGAAGCAGAGGAGGCTGTGGCGGCGGCAGCCTTCGCCGATGCGCACGCGGCCCGCAACCGCGGTGAGCAGCGTGGCATCGAGGAGTTCGCCGGGGTGTACGGCATCAGCCCCGAGACGGTGGAACGCCACATCGATGGCATCATGCGGGCCGATGTGCGCGCGGCTGCGGAACGCCGTACGCCTTACACCAATGCGGCATTGGCGGCGAAGTACGGTGTGAGTCATCAGCGGGTCATCGCGCAGATCGAGGCCGTCGCGCTCGAACACGTGGCAGACCTTGCGGCGACCGGGATGGGTCCGGAAATAGCGCAGTTGCGCGAGAGGTTCGGGCAGAACCGTGAATGGGCCAAGCGCATCAGGCGCGATGCCGCGCTGGCCGGCATTCGGGCGGCCGCGGAACGCCGCCGTCCGTACGGAATCGACGACATCGAAGACAAGTACCGGATCAACACGGACGAGATCCTGGACCTGATCGGGGAGGTCGCGCAGCCCGATGCACGCGAGGCGGCGAAGAACGACGCCCCGTACTCCATTGAGGAAATGGCCGGGAGGTTCCACCCCTTCAGGTCCCCCCTCTCCAACTACCGGTGGGCGCGTGGCGTGATCGCTGCAGCGGCACGAGCCGATGTGCGCGCCGCGGCGGATCGCGGCGAGCCGTACACCCCGACGCAACTCGCCGAGCGGTACGGCATCGGCCGTCGGGAGGCCGAGTACGAGATGTCCGAGGCTGCGCTCGCCTATGTGCGCGAGTCCCGGAACGCGGGGGAACCGTGCACCGCGGATGAACTCGTCGCGCTGTTCGGCATCACCCGCCGGCAGGCTGAAGCCCACGTCAACTACGCCCATCACGTGCCGGTGGATACCGATTCGGAGTTCGATTCGGAGTTCGATGCCGGCGTGCAGTCCGATTCAGATTCGGATTCCGATTGGGACATGGATGACGATCCGGATGTTCCTCTGCTGCAGGTTTCGGACTCCGATGACGACGCGGACAGCGACGTGCAGCCCGACCCGGAACCAGCCGAGGACGACGCGGACACCGGCATGCGGTCCGATTCGGAGCCCGAGAACGACGCGGATGACGACGCGCAGTCCGATTCGGAGTCCGATGACGGCTGGGACTGGTCGTACACCTCGGAATTCGTGGTCGCGGCCAACAGGTTCCCCGACGAGGAGAGCGCTGCCGCGTTCTTCAAGAAACGCTTCCGGCGACTCCGGGGAGTGAACAGGGGCGGCCCCGCTCCGGGCGCGCCCGGGCGGAGCCAGAACTGCGGTCTGGCGTTGATCGCGGCCGCGCGGAGGCTCGCCGGTGGTGTCAAGGTCATCGCCGAAGAAGGCGGCCCGATGAACATCAGGGCGTTGGAGGCCCGCCTCGGGGCCGATGTCCAAGCGGTGGAAGCGACGTACGACGAGGTCCTGAGCCACACGGCCATGCAGCCGCCCGGCTCCTACGGAGCCGTGATCCTGCAGGAGCGTGCGGACAGCGATCTGGTGCACGCCGTGCTGGTGAAGAGAGACGCGGACGACCAGATCCTCTTCGCGGACCAGCACGGCGAAACGATGGCGAACTTCAACCCGGGCAACGTCATCGGGTACATCCCGCTCGCCGAGACCGGCGCGGCGCCGATGGAAGACCGGGTGCGGCTGGACGGAAATCTCCTGGTCGGAGCACCGGCCGGCGCGCCCACGTCGAGCCGATCCGGCCAACCGTCGTCTTCCGGGCGCTCGGTGAATCCCCACCGGACCGTCCCGGTGTGGACCGGTTTCGTGGATCCCGATGCCAAGGTGCGGGTGCGGGACAGGAGGACGGGCCAGGAGATCAAGGTCCGGATGGGCGACCTCCCGTACCAGCGGATGCGGGGTACCGGCCACGGTGTGTCGTTCACGCGCGAGAACAAGTACGACTTGAGCGGCGACCACCTCCGGACCATCAAGACGATGCCCGGGGAAGCACCCGCCGAAGCGGCACAACACCCCGACCGTCCCGGAACCACGACTGAGCAGAACACCTTCCACGTCGACATCGAGCACGACGTGAAGAGCTACGTCATGAGGTTGCAGAACGGTCGTTCGGTGGACGTCGAGGACAAGGCCCTCGGTGCCATCCTGATGAACCTCAGGGATGTCCAAGACCTCGCCGCCAGCGATCCCGATCTCAAGATCCGGTTGCTGACCTCGGACAACTTGGACCTGGGGAGCACTGCCAAGAGGCTGGCGAAATCGGGGTTCACCGGCTCGGTCGAAGGAACCCACGGCAAGGTGTCCCAGCTCGCGGACGGCCGCTTCGGCGTCTCCGACAACAAGGGCTGGATCGAGTACCGCAACGGCGAGAAGCGCCGAGTCGGCAAGTACTCGCCGGAAAACATCGCCAACATCAGGTTCTTCGAGCGCTTCCTCCCGGATGCCTCGTACATCCTGGACGCCGACGAGCCACTCGTCGGAAGAAGGTCTTCGGATGGCAAGGAGTTCACGTTCTACGCGCACGAGGTGGTGGCCCGCAAGCTCACCAGCGACAGCACCGGGTGGGAACGGGTCAACGGCCTGACGCTGTCCCCTCCGGAAGAGCGGCACATCGACGAGGAGCTCGCCGGCGAGCTCGACGGCATGTCCTCCGTGGCGCGAACCAGGTCGAACGAAGACAATGTGGGAGTTTTCGTCCGCAATGATGGAAGCCTCAACGATCTGTACAGCAGCGATCCGTTGAAACGGCTGGCGCCCAGTCCGTTCGCGCCGGCCACTACCACGCTCACCCACCCCGACACCGGTGCTCAGGTTCAGGTGAAGGTAGGCCCGAACCTCTTCGCCGGACACGGCCGCGCGGATTACGCCGAGCTCCTCATCAGCCGCGACGGTGAGGAAATCGAGCTGCAGGTGTCCGGGTCCACGCTGACCAAGGTGCAGTTCCAGCGGGAAGAGTTCCACCGCATGCACGCGGCGAACCCGAACGGCCGCATGCTGTTCATGTTCTGCCACGCCGCCGAGGGCACGGAGACCGGTTTCGCGAACCGCCAACCCGAGCAAGCCGCGACGCTGTTGCGGGATTCGGCGGCAACAGCGCGCGAGCTCGGCTTCAAGAACATCTACGACGCCGGCCGGGATGTCGTATTCGCGAACAACCCGGTCACCGCATCGAACAACGCGGGCTGGGCCAGCAGCTACCTCGTCAAGGACGGCCGCGACTACATCAAGGTGCACACGAGAACCCAGTACAGCGCAGCAGAACTCAGCAGCCTTCCCGAGTACACGCCGATCTCGAACACCGGATCCAGCTCCGCGCGGCGGCACGGCGGCGCCACGCCGGAAGGTTTCGACCCGAGCCTCTACCGGCGCGGCCCGGCGAATCCTCACCGGACCGTGTCGGTGCAGGCCGATTTCCTGAACCCCAATCTCACGGTGGCGGCATACCACGGAAACCAGAAGGTCCGGATCGGGATGGCCGACCTCGCGTACCACTGGATGCGCGGAGACGGGGTCGGCATAGCGTTCACCCGCGCCAGCAGGTACGTCCTGAGCGGCGGCTACCTCCACACCATCAAGACGATGCCCGGCGAAACACCCGCCAGTGCCGCACACCACCCCAACCGCCCCGGAGCCGATGTCGGGGAATCCAGAAACGTCCTCCACGTCGACTTCGACGTCGACAGCGCTGATCGGTTCCTCGACATCCCGTTGCGAGACGGTCGTTCGGTGAACATCGACGGCGCGGGCCTCGGCAAGATCCTGATGAACATCAGAGGGATCGGAGATCTCGGCGTCAACGATCCCGACCTCAAGGTCCGGTTGCTGACTCCGCACAGCAGGCATCTGCAGCGCGTTGTCGAGCAGATGGCGAAGTCGGGCTTCATGGACGTGGTCGAAGGACCCGGGGGAGAAGTGTCCCAGCTTCCGGACGGCCGCTTCGGCGTTTCCGGCAACAAGGGCTGGATCGAATACCCCTCCAAGTTCTCGCACCAGGTCACCGGCACGTACTCGCCGGGCAACATCGCCAACATCAACTTCTTCGAACGCTTCCTCCCGAACGCCTCGTACATCCTGGACGCCGACGAGCCATTGGTCGGAACCTTGAATGGGGCGGAGGTCGAGTTCAACGCCCACGAAGTGGAGGCCTACGAGCTCACCAGCAGCAGCACCGGGTGGAAGCGGGTCAACGGCGTGACGCTGGTCCCCGAAATGCTGCAGGTCGACCAGCGTTTCGCCGCCAGGCTCGACTACGCGTACCACGTGTTGCGAACCCGGCCGAACGAAAACAACCTGGATGCTTTCGGAGGCACCGAGAGTAAGTTCAGCCAGCTGTACGCGCACGATCCGTTGAAGCGGCTGGCGATCAGTCCGTTCGTACCTGCCGTCGCCACTCTCACCCATCCTGATACCGGTACTCAGGTCCAGGTGACGGCAGGTCCGAACCTCTTCACCGCACACGGCACCAAGAAGAGCGCCGAGATCCAGATCAACCGCGGTGGCAGGAGCTACAAGCTGTCGGTGTCCGGGGCGACCTTGACCAAGATGCAGTTCCAGCGCGAAGAATTCCACCGCATGCACGCGGCGAACCCGAACGGCCGCATGCTGTTCATGTTCTGCGACGCCGCCAAGGACACGCAGTCCGGCTTCGCCGACGGCCAACCCGACCAAGCCGCGGCGCTGATGCGGGACTCGGTGGCGACCGCCCGCGAACTCGGCTTCTACAACCCCTACATCGCCGGCCGGGACGTGGTGATGGTGAACCAGATTCCGCTCGCCTCGAACAACGCGGGCTGGGTCACCAGCTACTTCCGAGGCGGCCGTGAACACATCGAGGTCCACGAGGAAACCCGTTACAGCGCAGAAGAACTAGCGAGGATCCCCAAGTTCGTACCGAAGCCGAATTCCGGCCCCAGCAACACATCCCGGGGCGGATCCGTACCGGTGTCATGGGATTTCGTGGACCCCGATGTCACGGTGCAGGCGTGGGATGGCAAGGACCGGAAGATCAGAGTCCGGTTGGCCGAATTCGAGATCCACGAGATGCGGGGGTATGGACTCGGTGTGTCGTTCACGCGCGACAACAAGCTCGATGTGGGCGATAGTGATGACCAAACCGTTCCGACGATGCCCGGCGAAACGGCTGCCGAGGCCGCAAAGCACCCCAACCGACCCAAAATAGCGCCCGGACGAACCAAGAACGTCTTCAACATCGATATCAAAATGGTCGGAGGGAAGTACGGCACGCCGTTGCGGGACGGCAGTGACGTTAGCGTCGACGACGAAGGCCTCGCGACCATCCTGATGAACTCCGAGGAGTTCCGGTCTTTCTCCAAGCTCGGTGAGCATCTCAAGGTCCGGATGTGGACCTCGCGCAACGTGCTGCTGGAGCGCACCATCGGGAAGTTGGCGGGACTGGGCTTCAAGAACGCGCTCGAAGGAACCCTGGGCGAGGTGTCCCAGTTGCCGAACGGCCACTTCGGCGTGTCCGACAACCAGGGCTGGACCGAGTACGACCACGTCGGAAACAGCCAGGTCCACAACAGGTATTCGCCGGGCAACATCGCCAACATCGAGTTCTTCGAGCGCTTCCTCCCGAAGGCCTCGTACATCCCGGACGCCGACCAGCCGTTGACCGGAATTCGCGGGAAAGATGGCACGGAGGTCGAGTTCTACGCGCACGAGGCGCGGGCTTACAAGCTCACCAGCGCCAGCACCAGCGCCGGATCGGCACGGGTCAACGGCCTGACGCTGATTCCCGACCTGCGGCTGAACGACCAGACGTTCGCCGAGGCGCTCGACAGCATGGATTCCGTGGCGCGAACCAGGCCAGCGGAAGCCGGCCCGAAAGCTTTCCGCAACAAATACGGAATCAGCTTGGACCTGCACGGCAGTGATCCGTTGAAACGGCTGGCGCCCAGTCCGTTCGCGCCGGTCACCACCACTCTCACCCACCCCGACACCGGTGCTCAGGTTCAGGTGAAGGCAGGCCCGAACCTCTTCACCGGACACGGCCACGCAGGGTACGCCGAGCTCCTCATCAGCCGCGACGGCGAAGACATCGAGCTGGCTGTGTCCGGGGCCACGCTGACCAAGATGCAGTTCCAGCGGGAAGAGTTCCACCGCATGCATGCGGCGAACCCGAACGGCCGCATGCTGTTCCTGTTCTGCAGCGCTGCCGAGGGCACGGAGACCGGTTTCGCGGACCGCCAACCCAAGCAAGCCGCGTCGCTGCTGCGGGACTCGGTGGCAACGGCCCGTGAACTCGGCTTCGACAACCCCTACATCGCCGGCCGGGATGTCGTATACGCGACCAATCCGGTCACCGCTTCGAACAACGCGGGCTGGGTCAGCAGTTACGTCAAGGACGGCCGCGAGTACATCGAGGTGCACGAGGAAACCAGGTACAGCGCGAAAGAACTCGAGAAGATCCCCAAGTACAAACCAACCTTGCTTTCCCGTCTAATCGACTTCACCCGCCGCGGCTCCGATCGCACCATGAAGCCGTCGTCTTCCGGGCGTTCGACCGATTCCGGCCGGATCGTCCCGGTGCGCTCCGATTTCCTGGACCCTGGTCTCAAGGTGCGGGCGTGGGACGGGGACCGGGAAACCACCATCCGGATGACCGAACTCGCGTACGCGATGATGCAGCAGAAACGCGGGGTGTCGTTCACCCGCGCCAACAAGTTCGACTTGACCGGCGACTACCGTCGGACCATCAAGACGATGCCCGGCGAAACGCTCGCCGAAGCGGCACGACACCCCAAGCGCCCCGCTCCGACGACCGAGCAGACCAAGGACCTTTTCCACGTCGACATCGACAGCGCCGGGCCGGGCCGGAAGTACGCGATGCCGTTGCGGGATGGTCGTGACGTGCGCATCGGCAGCGATGGCCTCGCCGCCATCCTGATGAACTTCGGCGAGTTCCGAGTTCTCGTCCGTGTCCCTGGCGTCAAGGTCCGGTTGCTGACTTCGCACAACGCGGAGCTGAACGCCACTGCCAAGCAGCTGGCGGACTCGGGCTTCAAGGGCTCGGTCGAAGGAACCGAGGGTGAGGTGTCCCAGTTGCCGGACGGCCGTTTCGGCGTGTCCGACAACCAGGGCTGGACCGAGTACGACCGCCGCGGAAAGAGGCAGGTCAACAACAAGTTCTCACCTGGCAACATCGCCAACATCAAGTTCTTCGAGCGCTTCCTCCCGAAGGCCTCGCACATCCTGGACGCCGACCAGCCATTGACCACGCGCTTTCGCGACGAGGTCGGGTACTTTCGCGAGGTCAAGTTCTACGCAGACGAGGTGGATCTCAAGCCCACCACCAGCACGAGCACCGGATGGGCACGGGTCAACGGCCTGACGCTGGTTCGCAACCAGGGGCCGGCCGACGAGTTGGTCGCCGAGAATCTCGACAGCATGGATTCCGTGGCGCGAACCAGGCCAATGGAAGACGGCGTGGACGCTCTCCGCAACGAAAACGGAATCGGCTCCGTGGATCTGCACGACAGCGATCCGCTGAACCGGCTGGCGCCCAGTCCGTTCGCGCCGGTCATCACCACTCTCACCCATCCCGATACCGGTGCTCAGGTCCAGGTGAAGGTAGGCCCGAACTACTTCACCGGACACGGCAAGAAGCACAGCGCCGAGCTCTACATCGGCGGCCTCGAGCTGGCGGTGTCCGGGGAGACTCTGGCCAAGTGGCTGTTCCAGCGGGAAGAGTTCCACCGCATGCACGCGGCGAACCCGAACGGCGGCATGCTGTTCCTGGTCTGCCACGCCGCCGAAGGCACGATAACCGGCTTCGCGGACAGCCAACCCAAGCAAGCCGCGACGCTGCTGCGGGACTTCGTGGCAACGGCCCGTGAACTCGGCTTCGACAACGTCGTCCACGCCGGCCGGGATGTCGTGGCAGCGAAGGTCCCGGTCATCGCCTCGAACAACGCGGGCTGGGTCAGCAGCTACCTCAAGGGCGGCCGCGAGTACATCGAGGTGCACGGGGAAACCCAGTACAGCCCGAAAGAACTCAAGAAGCTCCCCAAGCTCAAACCGAGCTTGCTTTCCCGCCTCGTCGGCTCCACCCGCCGCGGCTCGACGAATCCCGGCCGGATCGTGCCGGTGCGCTCCGATTTCCTGGACGATTTCCTGGACCTCGATGTCACGGTGCGGGCGTGGGACGGAGACCGGGAGACCACCATCCGGATGACCGACCTCGCGTACGCGATGATGCGGGGGAACGGACATGGCGTGTCGTTCACCCGTGCCAACAAGTTCGACTTGACCGGCGGTTACCGCCAGACCATCGCGACGATGCCCGGCGAAACGCCCGCCGAAGCGGCACGACACCCCAAGCGCCCCGATCCGGCGACCGAGCAGACCAAGGATGTCTTCCACGTCGACATCGACAGCGCCGGGCCAAGGCTGAAGTACAAGATGCCGTTGCGGGACGGTCGTGACGTGCGCATCGGCAGCGATGGCCTCGCCGCCATCCTGATGAACTTCGGAAAGTTCCGACTCGCCGTCGTCGCCCCTGGCGTCAAGGTCCGGTTGCTGACCTCGCACAACGCGGAGCTGAACGCCACTGCCAAGCAGCTGGCGGACTCGCGCTTCATCGGCTCGGTCGAAGGAACCGAGGGCGAGGTGTCCCAGCTGCCGGACGGCCGCTTCGGCGCGTCCGACAACCAGGGCTGGACCGAATACACCAATCGCTGGACTAGCCAGGTCAACAACAAGTTCTCGCCTGGCAACATCGCCAACATCGAGTTCTTCGAGCGCTTCCTCCCGAACGCCTCGCACATCCTGGACGCCGACCAGCCACTGACCGGAATCGACCAGGCCAATGGCAAGGAGGTCGAGTTCTACGCACGCGAAGTGGAGGCTTTCGAGCTCACCAGCACCAGCACCGGATGGGCACGGGTCAACGGCCTGGCGCTGGATCTCGGCCAGCAGCCGCCCGACAAGTTGCTCGCCAAGGAACTCGACAGCATGGGCTCCGTGGGGCGAACCAGGCCCATGGAAGACGGCCCGACGGCCTTCCGCCACGAAGACGTGCACCGCCGGGATCCGTTGAAACGGCTGGTGCCCAGTCCGTTCGCACCGGTCACCACCACTCTCACCCACCCCGACACGGGCGCTCAGGTCCGGGTGAAGGCGGGCCCGAACCTCTTCACCGGCCACGGGAACAAGAAGACCGCCGCGCTCCGCCTGAAACGCGGCATCAAGCTGTCGGTGTCCGGGTCCACGCTGACCAAGGTGCAGTTCCAGCGGGAAGAGTTCCACCGCATGCACGCGGCGAACCCGAACGGCCGCATGCTGTTCATGTTCTGCCGGGCCGCCGAGGGCACGGAGACCGGTTTCGCGAACCGCCAACCCAAGCAAGCCGCGACGCTGCTGCGGGACTCGGTGGCAACGGCCCGCGAGCTTGGCTTCAAGAACATCTACGACGCCGGCCGGGATGACGTGTTCACGACCATTCCGGTCACCGCTTCGAACAACGCGGGCTGGGTCAGCAGCTACCTCGACGAGGACGGCCGTGAACGCATCAAGGTGCACGGGGAAACCCAGTACAGCGCGAAAGAACTCAAGAAACTCCCCAAGCTCAAACCGCGCTAGCCTTCCCGCCTCAACGGCGTTACCAGGCACAGCGCATGCAGAAAGGAATCACCAGTGACCAGTGACCACCCCACTCCGGAGGAGGGCGAAGCTCCCGCCGGCCCCAGCGAGGAAACACCCGCTGGTCCCGACCATGAGGCGTGGGCCCTCGTGATCGACCCGGCCTGGCAGCCCGAGTCCGATGAGGAAGAGCCGCCGAACGAGGCCGTCCTCGGTTCCTGGCACATCGGAGCCGATGGCACCGTCAGCGCGTTCCAGGCCAACCCGGACTACGTTCCCTCCCGCGAGGATTCCGCCACCGACCCGGTGGACGCGGTGCTGCAACTGGTGGCACGCGGCGACTACAGCGGCGAGGCGCTGCTGGAGGCCATGCGTGATGCGCTGCTGCTGATCGCGCTGGACGACGACGGCAATGCCGTCGTCACACTCTCCCCGGACAAGGTGCCGTCAGTGCTGGTCGCCACTTCGCCGGTGCACGCCCGACGGGTCGACGTGCCGACCTGGCAGGAGATCACGGCGAAGGCGCTGGCCGACTCACTGCCCGACGAGGGGGTCGACGTGCTGCTCAACCCGGGCGCGCCGACGTCCATGCGGGTGCTGGCGAGCTCGCTCAAGCACGCGATGGCCGACGCCGGACCCGGCGATCCGGACGCGGGCGGAACTCCGCCCGAGCCACCGGCGGAACAACGTTGAAGCCAACAGGAAGCAGCGAGGAGCCTTCGATGTCCGAGGACGAAACGCCCGAAACGGCCCCGGTTGCCGAGGGCGAGCCCGTCGACCAGTGGGTGGTGCTCATCGACCCCGACTGGAAGCCCGAGCCCGAGCAGCAACAGCCGCCGGAAACCGCGATCGTCGGTTCCTGGTACATCGACAGCGACGGCTCGCTACGGGACTTCCGCCCGAACCGCGCCTACGAGCCGTCCAGCCCGGACTCGCCGACCGACCCGGTGGACGCCACGCTGCGGCTGGTGATGCGGGGCGAGCTGCCCGCTCCCGAACTGCTGGCATCACTGCCCGGGTCGCACCTGCTCATCGGCCTGGACGAGGAGCACACCCCGATCGTCACCCGCGCACCGGACGGCAAGCCGTCGGTGCTGGTGCTGACCGCCTTCGCGCACGCGGAGCGGTTGACCGTCCCGGCGTGGGCGGAGATCACCGCCGAGGAGGTCGCCGACGCCCTGCCCGAAGAAGGCGTCGACGTGCTGCTCAACCCGGGCGCGCCCGCATCGACGCGCATCGGGGCGCAGGAGTTCCGGGATGCGGTGCGCGGTCCGGGCGGCGACCACCCGGACACGGCCGGTGCGCCTGGGGAAGGCGAACCCGGACCCGCGGCCGAACAGGTAGGGGCCGCCGGGCCGGCGGAATCCTCCCGCATCACGGACTTGGCGCCGGCGGACGTCACGTTGCTGGGATGACCCGACGACGTGGCGAGCTCCCGAGGCGCCTGCGCGGTGGTGGGGGATTTCCCGGGCGCGGCGGCCGATCGCGCCCTCGGCGGCGGTGGTGGCGCACGCTGCAAGTGGCTTCCGCCGCGTACTGAACAGATCCAAGAGGTCCGAGCTGTCGGACGAGCATTGACCGAGGTGACGATGAGCGACGATCTCTCCCGCAGGGCCGCCGACTGGCTGGACCGCACGTACGGGGACCTGGTCACCCTGACCGATGACCGGCCCCTGGTCGACGGTGACCGGACCCAGCTGTTCGGCTGCGACTACGCGGGCGGCTCCGCCGAGCCGCTGCTGGCTGCCACCATCGCGGTGCCCAAGGACGGCGGCGAGCCGTTCCCGGTCGCCAACGCCGACCCGCTGGACGAGGAGCTCAACGCGGCGGCGGGGTTCGCCGACCAGCAGCCGTGGCGCTGGCGGGTCAACGCGCGCAGCTGCCTGGTCGCGACGGACGCCGCGGTGGACCGCCGCCCGGCTTCGGCTCTGCCGTGGGAGCCGCTGGACGAGGCGCCCGGCTGGTGGGACCGGATGCTGACCGCGCATTTCCCGACCGCGGAGGTGTCCACCTGCTCCACCTGGGCGGACGTGACGTCGATGCTCTTCGAGGGCGGGCCCGGCACGCGCAGCGCGGTGTGGCTGCGCAGGCAGCACTCCGGGGTGGAGATCACCGGTCACCTGCTCTACGCGTTCAACGACGACGGCAAGGCCATTTTCCTGGACGGGCAACGGGGTTCGCTGGCGCGACTGGACGACGACGAGATCGGGCAGCTCGTGGTGGCCCGCTTCCACCGGCCCGCCGTGGACGGCGTCGAGGTGCTCCGGGCGCCCTGGGAGAACGCCGCGCCGGACCTGCGAGCCGCGCTGGACAAGGCGAACAGCTGGCTCGACCACACCTACCAGGAACCGGTCGTCGTGGTGCAACCGGACGAAGCGGACGAGACCGAACGCGGCTGGCTGTTCGCCTGCACCACACGGCGTTTCCAGGAGTCCGGCGACTGGCGGGATCAGATGCTGGATGCCGCCCTGGTGGTGCCGAAGGAAGCGGGCGAGGCCCCGTTCGGGCTGCCGAACAACGACCCGTGGAGCTACCTGATGGGGTGGAACGCGCGGCAGGACGGGCTTTCCGCACCCCCGGGCCCCGCCGCCGCGGCGTGGTTCGAGCCCACGATGCGCGAGCTCGGTCCGCCGCTGAGCGCCACCATCCACCAGGGCTGGGGCGACGTCCTGACCGAGATCGCGAGCGCCCCGACGGGCGCGAAGGCATTGGTGTGGATCCGCCGCACGGACTTCCGCGGCCGGGAATCGGTGGGCAACCTGCTGGTGGCGGTCAACGAGGGCGGCGAGGTGCGGCTCATCGACTCGCTGGCGGAGAACGGGCAACCGTCCTTCGACCAGGATCCCTTGGCCCTGCACGTCATCCGCTACGGCTCGTGACAGGTCGGCGCGGTTCGCGCCGCGCCGACCACCGTCCACAATGTAGTCGTGAGTGCGTACCCGGGCTAGAGCCCCGGTACGCACTCACGACCGGTTCAAGCGAGGCCACTCGGCTCTGCAAGTGGGTGCGCCCCTGTGCGGCAGAATGCACGTGTGGACTCCGTGCACACCGCTACCGGTTTCCGGGTTACCGACCTCGTCGCTTACTTCGCCGGGCGGTGGGGGCTGGACCGGAAGATCGTCGATTCCACCGGTGCGGGTATGGCTACGCTCACCGGCGTCGCGAGCTTCACCCCTGACGACGACGCGCTCGTCTACCGGGAACGTGGAACGCTGGTCATGGGGGAGTACCAGGGACCGGCGACCCGGGTCCTGCGTTTCCGGGTGCGTGGCCCGGGGCTGGCCGACGTGCATTTCGACCACGGCGGTTTCTTCCACGATCTCGATCTGCGCGACGGCCGGTGGTCGGTACGCCATCCCTGCCGCGATGATCTTTACCGTGGCGAGGTCGTCATCCACGGCCCGGATGACTGGTGTCAGGTGTGGACAGTCACCGGCCCGGCCAAGAGCTATACGTCCACCACTGCGTTCCGCCGCATGTCGGTCGAGGACGAAACCTGACCGCTGGTCGCAGGCCTCAGTGTTCCGGCCATCGACGCGTTCAGGGCGGGCCGGCACCGGATCGACCGCCGGGTGGTGCCATCAGTTGGGCGAGGTGATCCGCGGTGCCAACCGCCACACGACGGCGGCGGCCAGGGCGATGACGGCCATGGGGATGATCAGCACCGGACCGGTGGGGGCCGACAGAGTGCCCAGGCGATCGGCCAGGATCGTCGGGACGAGCAGCATCGTGTTGTTCACCGCATGGACGAGAACGGCGACTTCGAGGCCACCGGTGCGCCGCACCACCACCGAGAGGGCCACCCCGCAGATGATGTAGTAGGCCAGGGTCCAGCCGTTCGCGGCGCCGTGGATCGCACCGAACAGCAAGGCGGTGACGGCAGTGGCGACGGTGAACGCGGCGGCCGGGCGGCGGAAACGCGCACCGATCGCGCGGGAGAGCAGGCCGCGGAAGAGGTACTCCTCACCTGCGGACTGAAGGGGCACGGTGATCACCGCGACGGCGGAGAGCGCGATGGTCGTCGCGGTCAGCCGGATCGGTCCGGTCGGCATGACGAACTGCAGAACGACCATGTACGCGGCCCACAACGGGACGATGACGACAGCGGCACGCCCGAGAACCCGCCACCGGAAGCCACCTGCCAACGACGACAGCCATCGAGGCTTCTGCCGGTAGATCGACCACTGCAGCAACCCCGCCGTTGGGATCAGTGCGGCGAGCAGGAGGTTTCCGGCGATCCAGAACCCGACGGTGAACGACGGCGCAGCCGGATCGAACGGTGTCACGCCGAGGAGGCGGTCGAGCGCGGTTCCGACCGGCACGGCCGCGACGAAGAGCACGGCGAGCAGCGCGCCAAGGCCGGCCACCATCGCCAGGATCGTGCGCCACACCTGCCGCCGGTCCCGATACGCCTGGACGTACGACAACGCCTGCGGGATCTTGCCGCGTTCGTCGATGTTGCCGTCGCGGGCTGGCGGTGCGTGGTTCATGTCGTCTCCTCGGTCTGTGCTCACGTCATCGCGCGTGATGTCTGGACCGAGGAAAAACTACGACGTAGCGTCGGAGTCAAGATTGCTGACTGGAGCGGAGGGCGGCCCATGAGGTCGCAGGAACTCGCGGATCTTGCCGGTGTGACCGTGCGGACACTGCGGCATTACCACCAGATCGGTCTGCTCCCCGAGCCGTCCAGGTCCTCGAACGGCTACCGGCGATACACCGCGGTCCACCTGGTACGGCTTCTGCGCATCCGGCATCTCGCCGAGCTCGGGGTGAGCCTCGTCGATGTGCCGGCCATGCTGGACGATGAGTCGACGGACGCGAGCGCGACGATTCTCGAGCGAGTCGAAGCCGGTATCGACTCGCAGATCGAGCGGTTGAAGGCGCAACGCGATCTCGTGCGCGCCCTGCGCGTGGAAGGGCGCAGCCCCGACATCCCGGCCGACGTCCACGGCGACCTCACCCGGCTGCACGACGTCGCCCGTCTCCCGCCCGATGCGACGAGACTGGACCTCGACGTCGCCACACTGATGGGGCACCTGCCCGGCTCCGACGTCCGTGCGCGTCGCGAGGAGCTTGTGGCCGTGGGCGACCACGCGCAGAGCACGGAGTTCCTGGATGCGCTCAGGTGCCTGGCCGAAATGCCTCCGGACGCCACCGACGAGCGCAGGCAGCGCGTCGCGGACGAGTTGCGGACCCACGCGCAGGCCATCCGGTCCGGCACGAGCTGTTCGCTGCCTGCGAGAGCTGCCCCGCTCATCGGCCAGCTGCTGGAGCAGTACTTGAACGCTGCCCAGCTCGACACCTTCGTCCGCATCGCGCAGTAGTCGCCGTCGTCGGGCCGCTCATATCGCCCCGACCGGCGGTAGCGAGAGGGCCGATGCCACCCTTGCCGAGAGATCGGCGAAGACCTCGTCGGGTTCGAGCCAAGCGTCCACAATGGATCAGGAGTTCGCGGAGGAGTCCTCCGGCGCCGCGACGAGCACCCCGAGGGGCATCCGTTGCCGGCCACCTGGGCCGAAGCGGGGTGTCACCGGTGTCCGGCGGAGCCGGGCGCGGACAGGGCCGGGATGTCCGGGTGGTCGAGCAGCGTCTCGACGACGGCGTCCACGGCTGCGCGTAGCCCCGCTTCCCGGCGCCGCACGATCGCGACGTTTCGGTGCACCGGCGTGCTGAGCTCGCGGGTGACGACCGGGGTGCCGGGCGGGACCGCCAGCGCGGGCAGCAGCGCCACCGACCGGTCGGACTCGACGTGCTGGAGCAGCAGCAGGTAATTGCTGAACCGGCAGGCCACCCGGGGTTCGAAGCCGGACTCGTGGCACAGCCGCTGGGTCAGCTCCGCCATGTACGAGCCCGGCCGGTCGCACGCCCAGGTCTCCTCCGCGCATGCGGCAAGGTCGATCACCCGGCGCCGCGCGAGCGGATGGTCCGGCGGCAGGACCAGCACCACCGGGTCCGTCCCCAGCGGGACGACTTCGAGGTCCCGGTCCCACGGGAACTTGACGTAGTCCGTGGTCGTCACGATCACGTCCACCTCGCCGGTGCGCAGCGCGGCCCCGCTCTCGTGCGGTTCGGACTCGATCAGCTCCACGTGCAGGTGCGGGTGCGAGTCCGACAGGCGGGCCGCCGCCGGCACGGCGAGCGTGTAGATCGCGCTCTGGAACACCCCGAGCCGGACGGTGCCGATCGGCTCGTCGTTGAGGGCGCGAAGTTCGGCCTCCGCCTCGGCCATCTGGGCCAGGATCTCGCGGCCCCGGCGGGCGAGGGCGAGCCCGGTCCGGGTCAGCCGCACCCGGCGCCCGGACCGCTCGATGAGCCGGCTGCGCGTTTCGGTTTCGAGCACGGCGAGCTGCTGGGACACCGTCGACGGGCTCATGTGCAGCGTTTCGGCCACCGCGCGGACGGTGCCGAGGCTGTCGAGCAGCCCGAGCAGGCGCAGGCGCCAGGGGTTGAGCATGCCACCATTGTGCAGTTCCATCGAACAGCATCGTCGAAATCGTGTGATGGACGCGCAGCTACGTCCCTTCGTAGCGTCGGGGCCATGCTGGACGACACCGCGTTGGACAACACTGCGAACACCGCGCCGGAACGCCACCTGGTCCGCTACTCGGGTCGCGGGGCCTTCAGTCCCGGGATCATCGCCCGTGCCGAGGGGAGTTCGGTGTTCACCGAGGACGGGCGCGAACTGCTCGACTTCACGTCGGGGCAGATGAGCGCGATCCTCGGCCACGCCCACCCGGAGATCGTCGCGACCGTTCGCGAGCAGGTCGCCCGGCTCGACCACCTCTACAGCGGGATGCTGAGCCGCCCGGTGCTCGACCTGGCCGAGCGGCTCGCGGGGACGTTGCCGGAGCCGCTGGACAAGGCGATGTTCCTGACCACCGGTGCCGAGGCGAACGAGGCCGCGCTGCGGATGGCCAAGCTCGTCACCGGTGGGCACGAGGTCGTTTCGTTCGCCCGTTCCTGGCACGGCATGACCCAGGCCGCGGCGAACGCCACCTACAGCGCGGGGCGGGTCGGGTACGGGCCCGCCGCCCCGGGGAACTTCGCCCTGCCGGTCCCCGACCGGTTCCGGCCGGGAATCGTCGACGCCGACGGGAACCTGGACTGGCGCCGGCAGCTCGACCTCGGCTTCGACCTGATCGACGCCCAGTCGGTCGGCAGCCTCGCGGCCTGCCTGGTCGAGCCCGTGCTGAGCTCGGGCGGTGTCATCGACCTCCCGCCGGGCTACCTGGCGGCGCTGCGGGACAAGTGCCGCGAGCGGGGCATGCTGCTGATCCTGGACGAGGCCCAGACCGGGCTGTGCCGCACCGGTGACTGGTACGCGTTCGAGCGCGACGGTGTCGTCCCGGACATCCTGGTCCTGTCCAAGACACTCGGCGCCGGGCTGCCCCTCGCGGCCGTGCTGACCAGCGCCGAGATCGAGCAGCAAGCCCACGACCGCGGATTCCTGTTCTTCACCACGCACGTCAACGACCCGCTTCCGGCGGCCGTCGGCAACACCGTCCTGGACGTGCTCAGCCGCGACCGCCTCGACGTGCGCGCCCGCGAGCTCGGCGTGCGGCTGAGCGGCGGACTGGAGGAGCTCGCCGCGCGGCATCCGGTGATCGGCGACGTGCGCGGGCGCGGCCTGCTGGTCGGACTGGAGCTGGTCGACGGCCCGGGCGGCGAGGACGCCGACAAGCTCGGCGCCGCCGTCACCCGGCGTTGCACCGAGCTCGGGCTGCACATGAACATCGTGCAGCTGCCCGGCATGGGCGGGACGTTCCGCATCGCGCCGCCGCTGACCGCCACCGACGCCGAGATCGATCGCGGCCTGGCGATCCTCGACACCGCGCTGGCCGAGACGACCGGCCGCTGACGGGACGCCGGATGATCCGGCGTCCTCGCCCGATTCGATCGTGACGGCGTGAACCGTCCCGCTGCGGGTCGAACTTGCCACAACGGCAAGAGCGTTTCCGGGTCGTGTTGATCGGTGACTATTGTGGACCGATCAACGCTCTGAAGCAGGTTCGGAACATGACGCAGACGGATCACGCCGCGGATCCCCACTCCCACCAGGAAAAGCAGAGGATCCTGGACGACCGCGTGGTCGCTCAGGAGCCGGCCGAGGATGATCGGTCACGCTTAGGCTCTCGCGAGCTCGTGCCGAGGGTGATCACCCCGACCGCGTGGGCTGTCGGCCACCGGTTCGGCCCGCCCGGCCACCCGGGCGGTCCGCGGTGAATCCGTCGCTGATCCTGCTGATCGCGGTGTGCGAGTCGGTGGGCGTGGGACTCGTCGGCGCCGTGGTGCTGCGCTTGCTCCGGCGGTCCCCGGTCGGGAACTCGCTGATCGCGGTCATCGTGATCACCGTCTGCGGGACCAACGCGAGCACCATCACAGTCGTCCTCGTGACGCAGTCCGCCGAGGTGCCGGTGGTGGTGACGCTGCTGGTCAACTTCGTCGCCGGTGCGGTTTCGCTCGGGATCGGACTGCTGCTCGGCCGATCCGTGATGAAGGGCAGCCGGCGGCTGGCCGACGCCACCCGCACCTTCGGCGTGGCCCAGCGGTTCCGGTTGCCGGAGGACCCGCCGAGCGCGGAGTTCGCCGAGCTGGCGCGGGAGTTGCGGATCACCAGCGACAAGCTGGAGGAGTCCAGGCGGCGGGAACGGTCGGTCGAGCAGTCGCGGCGCAAGCTGGTCGCGTGGATCTCGCACGACCTGCGCAGCCCGCTGGCGAGGTTGCGGGTCCTGACGGAGTCCATCGAGGACGGTGTGGTGGTCGACCTGGACGACTCCATCGCGAAGATACGCGGGAACACCGAGCGCCTGACCGAAATGGTGGACGACCTCTTCCAGCTCTCCCAGATCCAGACTGGGACGCTGCGCCTGAAGCCGCGGGAGGTGGCCCTCGACGACCTCGTCAGCGACGAGGTCGCCGGACTCGACGTGCTGGCCGCCGACCGCGGGATCCAGCTGCGTGCCAGGAAGATCGAGCCGGTCACCGTCGCGGTGGACGACCGGTCCATGACCCGGGTGTTCAACAACCTGCTGGCGAACGCGATCCGGTACAGCCCGGAGCGGACGACGGTGGCGGTCGACGTCCGTGCGGTGAACGGCTGGGCGGTGGTGTCGGTGACGGACGAGTGCGGCGGGATCCCGCCGCAGGAGCTCGGTTCGGTCTTCGACATGGGATGGCGCGGCCGCAAGCAGCACACCGGGGTGGATCAGGGCGGCGGTTTCGGGCTGACCATCGTGCACGGGCTGGTGCAAGCCCACAGGGGGCACGTGGCGGTGCACAACGTGCCAGGCGGTTGTTGTTTCGAGGTCCGACTGCCTCTGCTCCGCTAGCCGCCACGCGCCCGCCCGCGGGCCGTTGGTGGCTGCTCTCCTGTTCGGCGTGTTCATCCCCGGCCGGTGGTTGATCCGGGGATTCCCGCCGGATCGACCACCGGATTTCCCTGGTGGTGTCAGGCGCAGCCGCGGAGCGTCGCGGTCGCGAGTTCGGCGCGCGACCGGTAACCGGTGCGCTGGAAGAACCTGGTCAACCGCCCCTCCACGCTCTTCTCGCTGGTCCCCAGCACGGTGGCGACCTGCGAATTGGTCAGGCCCTCGGTGATCAGGGTGGCCAGCAGGCGTTCGTTCTCCGCGACCGTCGCGTTGCGGCCGGGGACGGCCACGTCACGCGCCCGCATCAGCAACCGCAGCCGCGCGCGGGGGATCAGGGCGCCGAGTTCGCCGAACGCCTCGTACGCCGCACGCAGGAGTTTCCGGTCGGCGAAACCGTGTTCCGCCACGGCGGCGACGGTGGCCGCGAACTCGAAGGGCCGGTCCCGCTCCGCCGCGAGTTCCAGGACTTCCGCCGCGGCGTCGGAGGCGCCCTCGACGAGCACCCGCGCCAGCAGCCGGTTCTGGTGGGCCTCGGCGGTGCCGAGCTCGTCCGCGATCCGTTCGATCTGTTCCACGCACTGCCTCGCCGCGTCCTGGTTCCCACGCCGCGATTCCGACTCGGCCATGCGCAGCCACAACTCGTCGGTGCCTGCGATGACACCGGTTTCGGCGGCCGTGGTGAGCGCTTGGTCGAGGACGTTGCGCGACTGCTGGTGCGCGCCGATCGTCAGTTCCAGCAGCGCTTCCGGGACGGCCAACCAGTGCGGCAGCAGGAGGTGCCGGGAGCGGGCGTCCTCGATGGCGGCCCGGGCCCGGTTCAGCTGGCCGCGCGCGGTGAGGATGGTCGCCATCTCCCGGAACATCGCGGTCTGCCCGGGCGGATCGCCGTGGAGGGACGCGGTGGCGATGGCCGACCGGGCGAGGTCCAGCGAGCGGTCCCACTGCCCGGTCTGGGCGGCGCGGACCGCTCGGCCGGTCGCCGACCCGCCGCCCGCGGGCGTGCCGGGGTCGCCCAGGCCGAGCGCCTGGAGCAGCGTTCGGGC
The DNA here is from genome assembly GCF_040655595.1 of Saccharopolyspora sp. NPDC050389. NCBI lineage: Bacteria > Bacillati > Actinomycetota > Actinomycetes > Pseudonocardiales > Pseudonocardiaceae > Saccharopolyspora > Saccharopolyspora sp. NPDC050389. The sequence goes on along the minus strand of NZ_JBFAKG010000010.1, from coordinate 26,939 downwards.
CGCTTCGACGGCGGGGCCGAGCGGCGGGGCGGCCGTCGGTGCCGTCCCGCCCGCGACCGCCACCGCGGCCTCGGCGATGGCCTGCGCGAAGGCGGCCGGGCCGGTGCCGTCCGCGTGCCACGTGCCGTGTCCGGAAAGGAGTTCGTCGCGCGCGTCGGACCAGCGGTTGAGCAGGCAGAGCGCGGCGGCGCGGGTCACGAGCCGGGTCGCGTCGCCACCCGGCGCCGGGTGCCATCCAAGGGCGGCGACGTCGCGCAGCGCGGCCGCGTTCCCGCTGCCCGCCAGCCCGGCGGCGGCGATGATCTGCAGCTCCTGCACGGCATCCGCCGCAAGCCAGTCCTGGTGGTCGCGCAGCGCCGCCTCGGCCGCCTCGGCGGCGGGGGCCAACCGCTGGTGGCTGGCGCAGAGGACCGAATGCCGGTGCAGCGCCGCGGCACGCCGGGCGGGATCGGTGATCAGCCCGCACGCCGCCCACCGCCACCGAACGGCGCGAGCATCCTCCGGTGCCGCCTCGCCGCGGGACAGCAGCTCCGCCGCCGCCCGCTCGATGTCCACCAGCCTGCCCGCGTCCACGATCCGATCCGGCAGATAGCCGTCATCGGGGCAGGTCGCGGCACGTTCCCAGATCGCGTTCACGGCCAGCTGCGCGCTCCTGCTCCGCTCGTAGGGGCCGAGGCACGCGGTCAGCAGCGTGGCGAGCATCGGCACGCGGAACCGCCAGCCGTTCCGGAACGCGACCACTCCCGAAGCGCGCAGCTCGCGAAGGACGTCGAGGACCTCGTCTTCGCCGATCCCGGCCGTCGCGGCGATCAGCGGTGGGGCCGCCTCGCCCAGCGGGTGCAGCACCGACAGCGCTTTGGCCACAGACCAGGTCGCCGGTTCGCGCAGGGCCGCGAACAGCGGATGCGCGACCGGCAGCCGCGGCGCACCGGTGTCGACCAGGTGCGCCCGGCGGTCAACGACCCGCAGCCGACCGGACGCCAGGTAGCCCTCGATGGCGGCGTGCACCAGGGCGGGCACGCCCCGGCACGCGTCGCGGAGTTCGGCGGCCAGCCCCGGCGCGGGCTTGGCCCCGAGGAGCGACGTGAGGATGTGGTCCACTGCGGACACCGGCAGCGGCCGGAGCCGTTCCTCGTGCACCAGGCCGCGGGCGCGCAGCGACGCCAGGTCGGCGCCGCTGCCGTCGTTGGGCGTGGCAATGCTGCAGACGAACGCAATCCGGTCGTCGGTCAGCGCGCCGAGCGCGGCGGTCGCGGCGGCGAGGCATTCGGGAGCGAGCCGGTGCGCGTCGTCGATGAAGACGACGAGCCGACCTCCTCGGATCGGGGCGGCCGACAACCGCCGCAACGCGGCCGCGCCGGACTCGCCGCGGACCGGCGGCGCGCCCAGCTCGCCGGCGATCCTGCTCACGAGGCTCGGGAAATCGCGATCCCCAACGGAAACCCTGATGTCCGCAGTGGAAACGTCCGACTCGGACAGCCGCGCGCGCAGCTGCGCGAGAACCCAGCTGCGGCCGATCCCGGCCGGGCCGGTGATCGCGACCAGCGGCCGGCCCGGGCGGCTCGTGCAGACGTCGAGCACGCGGGCGATGAGTTCCTCGCGGCCGGACGAACGGGCATCCGGCCCGGCTTCTCGGGCAGCGTTGGTGGCGTGCGGTGTGCGCCGGACCGCGATCTCGGGAAGGGTCGGGATCGTCCGGTCGGGCGTTGGGATCGTCGATCGGGAAATCAGCACGAATCCCAGTATTGCCAGCTGATCCCGGCACATCGATATTCAAGTTGTGAGGAGATTCTTAAGCTTTTCTTGCCGGATCGCCGGCCGGTTCGAAATCCTTGCGCACTTCTAAATTCTGTCGTTCAGGAGTCTTTCCGCGGCCCGGGTTCCGGGGCATCCGCCGTTAACGTCCGCCTCGACGAGGCAAGTGCAACGAGTCTGGCGCGATGGCGCCGGGAACGGGACGGACGGCCATGGGGCGGGAACAGATGTCGATCGAGGGCCGGGATGGCGAGCTGGCGGGGCTGCGGTCCGCGTTGCGGAGCTGCGCGCCCGGCGGTCGCCTGCTGATCGTCCGTGGCGATGCCGGGATCGGGAAGACGCGACTGCTGGACGCGGCGGGCAGCCGCTGGCGGGCCAGGGGAACGCGGGTGGCGCAGGTGCGCGGCCGCCGATCCCGCGAATCGGCACCGGGAACCGGCACCGACCGGTACGGGATCGGCGCGGTCGTCGACGCGCTCCGGCAGGACTTCGACCGGTTCGGAGACTGCGGGCTGGTCGACGGGATCAGCGAGCTGGCGCGGTTCCACCAGCGCCAGGCCGAGGACCCGGCCGCGCGGTTCCCCGCCGTGGCGGCCGAGCTGAACTGGGTGTTCGACCGGATCAGCAGGCCCGGTCCCGTCGTGGTGCTCATCGACGACGTGCTGGACATCGCCGACCCCGTCCCGCTGCTGCTGGCGGCCCGCCGCCCCGGTTGCCTGGTCGTCGCGTCGGTCCGGTCGGACGACGCGGTGGTGCCGGCGTCCGCCGAACCGCTCGACCTGGCGGACGACGTGATCGACCTGGATCCGCTCGCCGACGAGATCATCGCGGGCCTTGCAGGCGATGATCTGGACGAGAGCGTTCACACGGCTCTGCGCGCGGCGCTCGGGCCGCTGTACGGCAACCCCGGCACGGTGCTGGCGACGGTTGAGGCGCTGCGGGACAGGGGCCGGCTCGTCGCCGCCGGCGACCGCCTCCGCCTCGACGATCAGGCGCCCATCTGCCTGCCCTACGACCACGACCTGCTGCTGCGCGCCCGGCGGCTCGGCAGCCTCGGCCCGCGGCTGCTCGCCACGACGGCCTGGCTCGATGCCTTCGGCATCGATGACCTGCCCGCGATCGCGGACGCGCTGGGCGAGGACATCGTCGAGTGCGGCCGGACCGTGGACCGGCTCGTCGAGAACGGCTTGCTGGTGGGTGATGTTCAGGGACTGCTGTGCTGCCTGTGCCCGGCGCTCGCGGCCTCCGCAGTGGCTGAGGAGCGCGCCGCGGTGCGGTGCCTGGCGGGCCCGGCGGCCGAATTCCCGAAACCGGCGCTGCTCCGCGAAACCGGTGGTTCGCCACTGGTGGCAGTGGCCCCGGCGCAGCCCTCGTCCGCCGCGCAACCCTGGTCGGCCACCGAGTCCCGCATCGTCGAGCTGATCGGCATGGGGCTCACCAACCGGCTGATCGGCTCGGAGCTCGGGTTGAGCGAGAAGACTGTGGAGAGCCAGCTCACCCGGTTGTTCGCCAAGACCGGTTGCCGCTCCCGCGTGGAGCTGGTGGCGGCCGCGAACTCAGCCGGCGCGCTGCGGGGCCGCGGCGTGCTGCGCGGGCGGTCCGCGGCATGAGGGCGGCGAAGCGACCGCGGGTGCGCGGCACGGCGGAATCATGACCTGGCCGGGCCTGCCGACCGTGCTGCTCGCGATCCGCGAGTTCGCAGGCGTGGCCCTCGTCGGCGTCGCGGTGCTGCTGATCATCGGGTCATTCTGCGGCAAATCCGGTGGTGAACCGCAGCGTGCGGCAGCTCGGATGTCCGAAGTGGACATGCGGGGCGAGAGCGTGCCGATGGGCTGGGCGGGGCGAGTCCCGCGCCCTGCGATGAGTTTGACGCCGATCGCCCTACTGCTCCTCCGTAGTGTGTCCTTTGAGGACTTCAATCGTGGCGCCGTCGGAGGCGCGGATGTGGTGGGCCGTCGCCTTGAACGGGACCGGCGGTGGAGATCGAGCCGCGCTGCGGCGCGGTGACCGGCTGATCCCGGTGAGGGGATTCCCGCGAGCCCGCGCCGAGGCCCCAGTTGACCTTCCCGGCACTGGACACTCGAACGATGTGGTTCGCGCGTTGCCCCGGCGAGAGCACCGGGACGGAACGGATGATCGGGCGTCGCGCCGACCAGCACGCTCGAAATGCAGCTCGGAGGAAGAGCGTGATGATGACCAAGGTCGAATCGGCAACGCACTCGGCTGCGCAGGAGCCCGGCGAGCAGGTTCGCGTCGCGGTGTGGGCGTCCGATCCCATCACCTCGACCGGCTTGACCGAGATGCTCGTAGGCGCCGCCGACGTGTTCATCGCGGCGGACCCGTTCCCCGCTGACGTCGACGTGCTCGTCTTCGCCGCGGACCGCGTGACCCCGGATGTCCTGGCCAGCATCAGCAGGGTAGCCGCCGAATCGGCCGCGCCCGCGGTGCTCGTGGCCAGGCAGCTGGAACGCGCCGTGCTGCTGCGCGTGGTCGAGTGCCGCGTGGTCGCGGTGCTGCACCTCAGTGCGGCCACGGCCGAGCGGCTGCTCGACGCGATCCGCGTCGCGGCCGAGGGAGGCGGGGAGGTGCCGACCAACCTGTTGGGCGAATCGCTGCAGCAGACGGAGAACCTGAACCGCGAGGTCCTGGAACCGCCCGGCCCGAACGCCGCCGGTTTCACCGCGCGGGAGATCGACGTCCTGCGGCTGCTGGCGGAAGGCCTGGACACCGAAGAGATCGGCAAGAAGCTCTGCTATTCGGAACGCACGGTGAACAACGTCATCTACGCCATGACGAGCCGGCTCAGCCTGCGCAACCGGCCGCAACTGGTGGCCTACGGCCTGCGGACCGGCGTGATCTGAGCGGTCCAGGCGCCAGCGCCGCTATGCGCACCGACGATTGCCGGGTTGTGGATGTTCCGGAGCGAGAACGATTTGCCACAGCGACTTCCGTGTGCGCTCGTATGAGCGCGCCCGTGCCTTCCCGCGGTTTCCAGGTGCGGGAGCGCACGTATCTCGCGGTTCGACTTGGCATGACGCACTTCGACCGCCTGCATGCGGCCCGGTGGTCCGGACTAGGGTGGCACGAAAACGGCAAGAAGCAGGTTTCGAGGATGACGCAGGCTGATCTAGGCGCGGATCACCGCTTCCGGGGACGAGAGCCGCGGATCCTGGTCGTGGACGACGATCCGACAGTTGCCCAGGTGGTCACCGGCTACCTGCGCCGGTCCGGCTTTACCCCGGTGCACGCGTCGGACGGCGTGATGGGGTTGGAGCTGGCGCGGCAGATGTCGCCGGACCTCGTCGTGCTCGACGTGATGCTGCCGGGGCTCGACGGCATCCAGGTCCTGCGGGAGCTGCGCGCGTCGAGCCAGGTGCCGGTCATCATGCTGACCTCGCTGGGGGAGGAGGAGCACCGGCTGCGCGGCCTGGAAGTCGGCGCCGACGACTACCTCACCAAACCGTTCAGCCCGCGCGAGCTCGTGTTGCGGGTCCAGTCCGTGCTGCGCCGGACGGCCGCCATGCCACCGGCCCAGGCCGACGGCGTGCTGCGCGCCGGCGACCTCCTGGTGGACCGGTCGTCGCGGGTGGTCAGCAAGGCCGGGCGCGAGCTGAACCTGCCGATCAAGGAATTCGAGCTGCTGGTCTTCATGATCCGCAACGCGGGCCGGGTGGTGCGGCGGGACGAGCTGATGCGGGAGGTCTGGGCGCACAACTTCGGCGACGCCTCCACGGTCACCGTGCACGTCCGGCGACTGCGGGAGAAGATCGAGGACGACCCGTCCCGCCCCGTGCTGATGAAGACCGTCTGGGGCGTCGGCTACCGGTTCGACCTCCCCGAGACCGGCGCCGGATCCCCATGACCCCGCTGCTGGTCGCGTTGATCGCGGTGTGCGAATCGGTCGGCGTGGGTCTCGTCGGCATGGTGGTCCTGCGGCTGCTCCGCAAGTACCCGGTGGGCTATTCACTGGTGGCGGTGGTAATCATCACCGTGTACGCGATCAACACGAGCGCCCTCACCGTGGTGCTCGTGGCGCGTTCGGCGCAGCTGCCGGCCGACCTGGTCCTCGCGGTCGTCCTCATCGCCGGGGCGGTGGCCATCAGCATCGGTCTGCTGCTCGGCCGGTCGGTGATGAACGGCAGCAGGCAGCTGGCCGAAGCCACGCGTTCACTCGGTCTGAAACACCGGTTCCAGCAGCCGGAGAACCTGCCGAGCGCCGAGTTCGCCGAGCTCGCCCGGGAGCTCTGGATCACCAGCGACAAGCTCGCCGAGTCGCGGCGGCGCGAGCAGGCGATCGACGAGTCCCGGCGGCGGCTGGTCGCCTGGATCTCGCACGACCTGCGCAGCCCGCTGGTGCGGCTGCGCGCCGTGACGGAGTCCATTGAGGACGATGTGGTGGACGACCTGCCGGACTACTGCAGGAAGATCCGCGGCGACACCGCGGTCCTGTCGGAGATGGTGGACGACCTGTTCGAGCTCTCCCGGATCGAGGCCGGGACGCTGCGCCTGGCCCCGCGGATGGTGGCGCTGGACGACCTCATCAGCGACGAGGTGGCCTCGCTCGACGTGGTGGCCGGCAACCGCGGGATTCGGCTGCGGGCGAGCACCGTCGAGCCCGTCGCGGTCAACGTCGACGACCGCGCCGTCACCCGGGTTTTCAACAACCTGCTGGTGAACGCGATCCGGTACGGCCCGGAGGATTCGACGGTGACGGTGGACGTCCGCGCGATCGCCGGCTGGGCGATCGTGGCGGTGAGCGACCAGTGCGGGGGAATCCCGGAGCGCGACCTGGGGTCGGTGTTCGACATGGGATGGCGAGGGGACGACCAGAGCACGGGAGACGGCCGCAGCGGCGGCCTCGGTCTCGCCATCGTGCAGGGCCTCGTGCAGGCGCACAACGGGAATGTGTCGGTGCGGAACGTACCGGGTGGCTGCTGCTTCGAGGTGCGTCTCCCGCTCCCCGCGGCCTGAGGTCGTCGCTGCGGGCCCCGTCAGGTGGCGGAACCCGTTCACTCCGGCTCGAAGTCGGGTAGCGGTGAGATTCCCGATCAGCGTCTTGGGCGGCGCAGCGGCGAAAATCGGTCAGTAGCCGAAGTTCTGCGTCCACCACGGGCCGGTGGCGTCCACGTGCAGTCCCACGCCGATGAACAGGAAGTCCGCGTTCAGGATGTTGGCGCGGTGCGGGATGCTGTACATCCAGGCATGCACCACCGCGGCGGGTGTTTCCTGGCCGGCCGCGATGTTCTCGCCGCCGGGATCTTCGAAACCCGCGGCCAGCATCCGTTCGAACGGCGACGGGCCGCGCGTCGCCTGGTGCGCGAAGAAGCCGCGCCGCGCCATGTCGGCGCTGTGTCCGCGCGCGGCGCGGCGCAACCGCTCGTCGACGCGCAACGGGCCGAGCCGCCGCTTCGCCCGCTCCACGTTCACCAGCCGGACGACCTTGTCCTCGGCCTGGGTCCGCACCAGATCGCGGCTGGAACCGAAAGCCATTTTCTCGAGCCTCCCGAATTTCACCGACCGGCACCAGCTTCGCCCGTGCAGCGGGTGGGGACGAACCTGCCGGGGCGCGAAGTCGGCGAACGGGCAGGAGGCCGCGACTTTCGGGCAACTTCCCGGCCGCACCGTTGCAGCTGGGGCCGATCGGGCGGGGCCGCTGCCGCTCGCCGCGAGTTGATCGGGCAACGCATGTGGGCAGCCGCCGATCGCGGCGAACAGTCCGGTGATCTGTTCAATCTCGTCTACGACCTGGACACCCTGCGGTTGCCTGGTATCGGGGTCGGGGCTGATTCGCTTGCCCGCCAACAGGTTCAGCGCCGCAGCAGCGCGTCGCCGCCGCAGCCGACCCCTTCGTGCCTCGCCGCTTCCAGCAGCATGACCAGGCCTTCCCGGAACAGCGCGCCGTCGTCTGCGATGGCCACCTTCATCCCAGCATCGCCCGGAAATGCCGCCGCTGCGCCGAACCCGGCCGCTGCTCGGTGATGTGCACGCGCACGAACTTCCTGCCCCGCACTCGCACCTGCGCGGTGGTGCCGGATTCCAACGTGCGCAGGTGATCGGCGACGAGGAGACCCGTCCGGGCGGATGCCTGCGTGCCGAGGTCGTGACCCGGCAGGTCCAGGCGCAGCCGCAGGTCGCAGTGCTCGGCGACGGACAACCACGCGGGTTCGAGGCCGGCGGCGAGCGCCGGCGGGTGGATGGTCGCGCCGAGCAGGCGCATGCGGTCGACGAGCAGGCAGACGGTGTCTCGAAGCGCGTCGATCCGGGCCGCGAGCTGCGGATGACCGGCCGTGGCGGAGATCAGGCCCAGCTCGATGGCCAGCGCCGACAGGCTCGCTGCCGGGCCGTCGTGCAGTTCCCGTTCGAGCTCGCGCCGGTACTCGACGGCTGCCCGGCCGGGCGCGCGCAACCAGCCGGGCAGCCGCCTGCCCAGTCCGGTGATCTTGCGCGCGATTTCAGTGATCATCAGAGCATCATCCCCGCGACAACCGGGAGAGGTGCAAACCCCCGTAGGGCTAGGGAAACCCCCCACCTCCCGCGCGCCACAGGATTGATCCGCACTCGGGTTGTGGTCGTCTTCGCTTTCGCTGAGGACGTGCATGCCCTCCACGCCGAACAGCTCATCGGTCCGAGCACACCACGACGCGCACACGTACAGTGACGCGCGCGAAGCCTTCTCCCGATTCAGTCGCTGCTGATCTTGGAAGGTCTCGTTCCGCCTCGCCCTCGCGCCACGCCGTGGACCCGGACACCACGAGGCGGCGCACCCAGACTCAGCTACGAAAGCCGAAAAATTTCAGACGGCGATGTCGAGAACCCGCGACCGGCTCCGTCCCAGCGGTGAATGTGACCAGAATGGGTCGCACCAGCATCGAGGAGAAACACGATGGCCAAGTACTTGCTGCTCAAGCACTACCGCGGCGCTCCGGCTTCGGTCAACGACGTGCCCATGGGCCAGTGGACGCCGGAGGAGATCTCGGCGCACGTGCAGTACATGAACGACTTCGCGGCCCGCCTAGAGGGCACCGGCGAGTTCGTGGACAGTCAGGCGCTTGCCCCCGAGGGGACGTTCGTCCGGTACGACGGTGAGGGCCGCCCGCCGGTCACCGACGGTCCGTTCGCCGAGACCAAGGACCTCATCGCCGGCTGGATGGTGATCGACGTCGACAGCTACGAGCGCGCCATCGAGCTGGCCGGGGAACTTTCGGCCGCCCCCGGGGCGGGCGGGAAGCCGATCCACGAGTGGCTAGAGCTGCGCCCGTTCCTGGCCTCGCGGCCCACCATCACGGAATGACCACTTAGATGAACGAGGCCATGCTTCGGAGCCTCACGCCGAGCGTGCTCGGGATCCTCGTCCGCCGCGGAGCCGACTTCGCGGCGGCCGAGGACGCCGTGCAGGACGCACTGGTCGAGGCGGTCCGCGTCTGGCCGGCCGACCCGCCGCGGGACCCGAAGGGCTGGCTGGTCACCGTGGCCTGGCGCCGGTTCCTAGACGTGACCCGGGCGGACGCCGCCCGCCGCCGGCGTGAGGACCTCGCCGACGACGAGCCGGCGCCCGGGCCCGCGTCCGCGGTGGACGACACGCTCCAGCTCTACTTCCTGTGCGCCCACCCGTCGCTGACGCCGTCGTCCGCGGTCGCGCTCACGCTGCGCGCCGTCGGCGGGCTGACCACCCGCCAGATCGCCCAGGCCTACCTGGTGCCCGAGGCGACCATGGCGCAGCGCATCAGCCGTGCCAAGCGCACCGTCTCCGGCGTGCGGTTCGACCAGCCCGGCGACGTCGCCACCGTGCTGCGCGTCCTCTACTTGGTCTTCAACGAGGGCTATTCCGGCGACGTCGACCTCGCCGCCGAGTCCATCCGGCTCACCCGGCAGCTCGCGGCCGCGATCGACCACCCCGAAGTGGCGGGACTGCTCGCCCTCATGCTGCTCCACCACGCCCGGCGCGCCAGCCGGACCGCGCCCGACGGCAGCCTGGTGCCGCTCGCCGAGCAGGACCGCGGACGGTGGGACACCGAGGCGATCGCCGAGGGCGTCGAGATCCTGCAGGCGGCCCTCGCCCGCGACCGGCTGGGCGAGTTCCAGGCCCAAGCCGCCATCGCGGCGCTCCACGCCGACGCGCCCGCCGCCGAGGAGACCGACTGGGTGCAGATCGTCGAGTGGTACGACGAGCTCGCGCGCCTGACCGACAGCCCGGTCGTCCGGCTCAACCGCGCAGTGGCCGTCGGCGAGGCCGACGGACCGCGCGCCGGGCTGGCGGCGCTCGCGGCGCTGAGCGACTCGCTGCCCCGCCACGCCGCGGTGGCGGCGTACCTCCACGAGCGCGACGGCGACCTGGCGACGGCGGCACGGCTATACGCCGAGGCGGCCCAAAAGGCACCCAACCTCGCCGAGCGCGATTACCTGACACGCCAGGCCGCCCGGCTCAATGCCCGCCGGAATCGCTGACGGGTCGCGCCCGGATTTTCCCGCAGCACACGGCGCGGCCCAGCGGCCAGCGCGGTCGCCCCACAGCGAGCAGGCGGGTTCGGCTGCCCGAAAAGCGGCTCACCCCAGGCTGATCCACGAAGAGCCCGCAAACCGGGGCATGTTTTCGTGCACCTCAATTCGTCCGGAATGTCGTGCCCTAGATCACCCCGATCGGCGGCAACGAACCCACCCGTCCGGCGATACATGCATCGGTGGTTCAACCAACCAAAACCGAAAACGGAGTAGCCCATGACGACGCAACAGCCCAACTACTCGCCGGCACGCCCGCAGCCCCAGCGCGGCGCCGGACTGGCCATCACTGGGCTCGTGCTCGGCCTCTGCGCCCTGCTGTTCAGCCTGATCCCCTTCATCGGCGTCATCGCGTGGGTACTCGCCCCGCTCGGCCTGATCTTCGGGATCATCGGCCTGCGCGCCCGAAAGGGCATGGCGATCACCGGTATCGCCACCAGCGCCGTCGCACTGGTCATCTGCATCGCGTGGCTCGGTTCGTTCGTGTCGTCCGTGTCGGAACTCCCCACGACCACCCCGGCGGTTTCCGGTGAGCAGGTCGGCGGGCAGAACACCCCGGCGGTTCCGGGATCGCTGGCAGACGGCGACGCGCTCGCCGACGTGAAGGTCACGTCGTGCAAGGTCGACAACAACCCCTATTTCCCGAGCGTCAAGGCCCAGGTGGAGATCGTCAACAGCAGCAGCGACCTGGCGTCCTACACCGCCACGGTCACCGCGGACGCTGCCGATGGCTCCCGGCTCGGCGAAGGGGCGGTGTTCTCGTCGAAGCTCCAGCCCGGTCAGAAGACCACCCAGGAAACTGTGGTCATGGTCGACGGCAAGCCGTCCGGCGACGTGACGTGCTTGGTGGTGTCGGCGAACCGACTGCCGTTCTAGATCACGCACACTGCCGAAGGCGTTCTTCGGTGTCCCTTTGAGCCCGTCAAGGGGGCGCGTTGCACGGCGGAGCCGGTGGCGCCGGCGGCGGATTGGCTGCGGGCCGTCGCGTCAGCGTGCCGTGCGGAGCCGTTGGTCGTCAGTCGGCGGGTTCGTCTCGGTAGATCTGGAGGCGGAGGTCGCGGGCTTTGGTCATGTGGTCCCGGGCGAGGTCGTGGGCCCGGGTCGCGTCGCGCTGGTCGATCGCGTCGATGAGGGCGTGGTGTTCGGCCAGCGCTTCCGACCAGCGGCCGGAGACCTTGAGGGTGGTCGCCGGATAGCGGGTGAGGTGGTTGTTCAGGCGCGTCAGCAGGTCGACGATGGTGCCGTTGTGGCTGGCCGCCCAGATCGCCTCGTGCACGGCGCGGTTGGCCGCCGCCATCGCAGGCGGGTCGTCGGTCGGGGTGTTGTCCATCGCCGTCTGGGCGCGGCGGATGCGGATCAGGTCGAAGTCGCTGTGCCGCTGGGCGGCAGCGGCGGCGGCGGTGGCCTCCAGGGAGATCCGGACCTCGTAGATCTCCAGGATCTCCTCCGGGCTGCGCGTGCGCACCCGCATGCCGCGGTCGCCGCGCTCCACCAGCCCGTCCTGCTCCAGGCGGCGCAGCGCCTCCCGCACCGGCGTGCGGCTGGTGCCGTACTTCTCGGCCAGCGCCAGCTCGACCAGTTGGGCCCCGGTCTCGAACGTGCCGTCGACGATATCGCCGCGCAGCTGGTCGTACACCTCGGACAGCGCCGCCCCCTCCTTCTGCCGCAGATCCAGCACCGTGCTCGTGAAAGCCGGTCGGGTGAGGGGTACCCGTCACCCGGCCGAACACGGAGTATACCTCGGTATGCATTGCGTTCTCAGGCGATGCGGACGGCCAGGCCCTCCAGCCCGGGCACCGCCGGGAACCGTTGCAACACCTGCGGATCGTGGCCCGGCACGATCAGTTCCGGGCGGTCCGACAGCGCGTGCAGGGCGTCGAACGCGTCGTACATCGCCGGCAGGTAGGTGACCACGCCGTAGGGCTTCTTTTGCTCCACGTTCTCGTAGAAGTGCGACGCGTCGGCGGCCAGCACCACGTCGCCCGCCGCGGTGCGCACCTGCACGACCTGCAGGCCCGGCGTGTGCCCGCCGACCCGGTGCGCGGTCACGCCCGGCACCACCTCGTGGACCCCGTCGACCAGGCGCACCCGGCCGGCGAAGTTCTGCTCCACCAGGTAAGCGACGTCCGACGGCTCCACGAAGTGCGCCATCTGCCCCCGCCCGGCGTGCCGGGACGTCCAGAACGCCAACTCCGATTCCTGCAGCACGATCTCGGCCCGCGGGAAGTCCGCCGCGTGGCCGGAGTGGTCGTAGTGCAGGTGGCTGAGCACCAGGTGTCCGATGCGGTCCGGGTCCACGCCCAGCGCGCGGACGGTGTCCATCGGGGACTGCAGGTAGTCGCGGTTCCCCCGTCGCGCCGTCGTTTCCGGGGTGAACCCGGCGTCGACGAGCACGGCGTGGGCGTCCGAAACCGCCAGCCACACGTAGTACGAGATCGGCCAGGCGTCCAGCGCGCACGGGTCGTGGCCGTAGAAGTGCTCGCCGCGCACCGATGCGTCCCGGTGCGCGAACCTGATCGCGTAGACCTGGAAGTCCTCAGTCACGGCGGGCCGACTTCCCGGCGCTCGCCCCGGCCAACCGGCCGAACACCGCGCCCGAGGTCAGTCCGCTGCCTCCCGGGTAGTTGCCGGAGAACAGCCCGCCGACCATCTCGCCGGCGGCGTAGAGTCCGTCGATCGGCTCGCCGGCGGCGTCCAGCACCTGGGCGGACTCGTCGACGTGCACGCCGCCGAAGGTGAAGGTGACGCCGCAACCCACGGCGTAACCGTAGAACGGCGCGGTGTCCAGGGCCTGCGCCCAGTTCGACTTCGGCGGGTCGACCCGCGCGGCGCGACCGTCCTTGACCGCCGGGTCGAACAGCTTGTCCACAATAGATTCGTTGAACGCCGACACGGTGCGCTGCAGGCCCTCCGCGTCGATGCCGAGCTTCGCGGCGAGCTCGGGCAGCGAGTCGGCCTGCGCGCCCGCGATCGGCCGCGAGTCGTACTCCTCCTTGCGCAGCAGCGGGCGGGTCTTTGCGTCGAAGAGCTGGAACGCGCGGCCCTGCGGCTGGTGCAGGATCTCCCGGCCGTACTTGGCGTACGTGTAGTTGCGGAAGTCGGCGCCCTCGTCGACGAACCGCTCGCCGCCCACGTTGACCACGATGCCGATGGGGTAGCTCTGCCGGGTCAGCTGGTTGGTCAGCTCCCGGTTGCCGCCGGTCGGGCTGCCGTCGGCGTCCCAGGCCACGCTGTGGCAGGAGCCCCAGTCGCCGTGCGGCGCGGCGCCCGCGGCCAGCGCGAGGTCGAGCACGTCGCCGGTGTTGGTCGGCGTGCCGCGGACCAGCGCCCGGTCCCAGCCCTCGCCGAGGTGTTCGGCGCGGCGCTTCGGATCGGACTCGAAGCCACCGGCCGAAAGCACCACCGCACCGGCGGTGATCCGGTGCTCGGCACCGTCGGTGTCGCGGTAGGTGACGCCCCGCTCACCGGCGTCGGTGAGGTGCAGCGCGGTGACCTCCGCGCCGTAGCGGATCTCCGCACCCTCCCGCCGCGCGGCCTCGGTGTGCTGGGCGATGAGGCCCTTGCCGCCGTCGACGGTGCCGACGAACAGGCCGCCGGAGAACACCCACTTGCCGTCCGAGAGGTAGGCCTGCCGCTCGTACATCAGCCGCCACTTGATGCCCTTGCCCGCCAACCAGCGCACCGCTTCGGTGGACCGGGAGACGAGGACCTTGGTCAGGACCGGGTCGCACTTGCCGTCGGTGACCCGCCGCATGTCGGCCTCGAAGGCGCTCTCCGGGTAGGCGGGCACCACGGAGTCGGAGTGCCGCTGGTCGGGTTCGAGCAGGTCCGCGACGTCGTCGATGCTGTCGAAGGCGAACCGGAACGCGCCGGCGGTGTAGAACGAGTTGCCGCCGGCGGCGTCTTCGGGCGCCTTCTCCAGCAGCAGCACTTTCGCGCCCTGCTCGACGGCCGAGTGCGCGGCGGAGAACCCGGCGTTGCCGCCGCCGACCACCACCACGTCGAACTGGTCGGTCTCCGGCTTGGTCATTCTGCTTCTCCTTGGTCGTTAGTGGTTTCGCTCATGGGGCGACCGGTCCAGCGCTCCCAGAGCGTGGCGATCGAGGCGTAGTCGAGCCGGCCGAGTCCTTCGGAGACGCCGAGCTCGTAGACGGTGTGCGCGCCCTGGATGCCGAACAGCGGCACACCGGTGTCCTGGGCCATGGCCAGCGCCAGGGTGGAGTCCTTGCGGGCGGCCTCGGTGGGCATGCCGCCGGCGTAGTCGCCGCGCAGGATGCGCTCCGCGAAGCGGTGCGTCAGCGGGCGGGTGAGCCCGGCCTCCGGGCCGGACAGCAGCGCGGCCAGCGCCGAGCCGGAGACCCCGGTGGCCGCGGCCAGCGCGCCGGCCTCGGCGAGCACCACCATCACCGCGTGCGCCACCGCGTTGTTGATCACCTTCGCGGCCATGCCGCTGCCCACCGGCCCGAACCTGGTGATCGTCGCGCTGATCGCCGCCAGCACGTCGGCCACTTTGTCCACATCGGACTCCTCGCCGCCGACCAGCAGCGTCGCGGTGCCGCCGGCCATCTGCGACACCCCGGACAGGATCGCGGCGTCCACGACGCCGATGCCGTGCGCAGCGCAGATCTTCTGCTCCTCGGCCATGTCGGCCGGGTTGACCGTGCTGGTCTCCACGACCACGCCGCCCGCTCGCATCCGCGGCGCCAGCTCGGCGAGAACCTGCAGCGAAATCTTCGGCGCGGGCAGGGAAAGCACCACGACGTCGGACTCCGCGAGCTCGGCCACCGCACCGGCGGCGGTGACCTGCGGGTGCTCGGCGGCCTGCGCGACCCGCCCCGGATCGAGGTCGAACACGCGCAGCGGGCCGCGCGCGGCGAGGCGTCCGGCGACGGCGCCACCCATGTTCCCCAGGCCGCACAACGAAACGGTGTCACTCACCGACGGTCTCCTTTCCGGTTGCGCCCAGATCGGCGTTCTTGGTCTCCGGGCCCATCACCGCGCCGATCACGGCGAGCACGCCGCCGACGACGACCAGCGGGATCTGGGTGTACTCGTAGGGCATCAGGCTGCTCAGCCACAGCAGGAAGAAGCTGTAGCAGGACGGGATGAGCACGGCGAAGGTGTAGCCGACCCCGAAGCCGGTGGCGCGCACCTCGGGCCCGAACCGCTCCGGGATGTAGGCGCTGAGGATCGACCACGGGGCGTTGGCGATCACCACGACGACCCCGGCCAGCAGCAGTGTCCACAGCAGACCGTCGCCGGCGTCGGCGGTGGCGACCATCAGCCAGTAGACCGCGGCGGCCACGGTCGCGGTCAGCGCGCCGAAGGCGATCAGCACCGGGCGGCGGCCGACGCGCTCGGCCAGCCTGCCGACGCCGAGGTAAACCCCGCCCAGCACCAGGAACATCAGCATCGTGGCGATCGTGACCTGGGTGCTCGGCAGCTTCAGCACCGAGGTCAGCAGGCCCGGCATCATCGACACCGCGGTCTGCAGCGACAGCCACATGCCGGTCATCAGCACGAAGACCTGGACCAGGCTGCGCCGGTGCGGGCCCTTGGCGAACAGCTGCTTCAGCGGCGACGGGCCCTTCTCCGCCGCGGGCTTCTCAGCGGGACCGTCCTCTTCGACCTTGCGGTAGTACAGCAGGACGACCACCGAGAGCAGCGCGCCGATCAGGAACGGAACCCGCCAGCCCCACTCCAGGTAGGCGCCGGAGGCGGTCGGGGCGATGTAGAGCATCAGCGTGGTGATCGCGCTGATCGCGATGAACGCCATCGGGTAGCCGAGCATGATCCGGGTGGACACCACGGCCCGCCGCGACCGCGGCGCGCGCTCCATTGCCAGCGGCACCGCTGCGGTGTACTCGCCGCCGAGGAAGATCCCGTCCACCAGGCGCAGCAGGATCAACGCCGCGATCGCGAACCAGCCCCAGCTGTCGTAGCCGGGCAGCAGCGCCATCAGCAGCGTGACGACGCCGAAGCCGGACACCGCGACCATCGTCGCGGTCTTGCGGCCGATGGTGTCGGCGAGGTGGCCGAAGATCGCCGCGCCGATGGGTCGGCCGAGCAGCGTCACCACGAACGTCAAGTAGTAGACGGTGGTGGCCACGACGGTGTCCAGGTGCGGCGGCTGGAAGTAGGCCATCGCCGGGGCCAGCGCGATGGTCGGCAGGTAGATGTCGTAGAAGTCGACGAAGTACCCGAGGAATGCGCCCATCGCGCTGCGGCGGCCTTCGGGCGTCATCTTCTCCGGCGCGCTCGGGGGCGCGCTCGGCGGTGCGGTGCTCATGAGATCTCCGGCTTCGTTGCCGCGTCCTCAGAGGCGGATCGAGAAGGGGTCGGGGGTTTGGCCGGTGAGGTCGACCATCACGTTCTTGGTGTTGAGGTACTCGTGGAGGGCTTCTTCGCCGCGTTCGCGGCCGTAGCCGGACTTCCGGGTGCCGCCGAAGGGCGCCTGGGCGGCGCTGGCCCGGTAGGTGTTGACCCAGACCGTGCCCGCCCGCAGCCGTTTGGCGACCCGGTGGGCGCGGGTCAGGTCGTTGGTCCAGATCCCGGAGGCCAGGCCGAAATCGCTGTCGTTGGCGATCTCGACGGCTTCGTCGTCGGTGGCGAACGGGATCGCGCTGAGCACCGGGCCGAAGATCTCCTCGCGAGCCAGCGCGGAGGTGTTGGCGACGTCGGCGAACACCGTCGGCCGCACGAAGAGGCCCTCGCCCAGCGCCGGGTCGTCGACCGGCTCGGCGCCGACCAGCGCGCGGGCGCCGGATTCGACACCGGCGTCGATGGCGCGCTGGATGCGGTCGCGCTGCGGCCGGTTGGCGACCGGGCCCATCTGGGTCTGCGGGTCCGTCGGGTCGCCGAGGCGGATCTCCGCGGCCCGCGCCGCCACCGCCCGCACCACCTGGTCGTAGACCGATTCCTGCACCAGCAGCCGGCTGCCGGCGATGCAGGTCTGGCCTCCGGCGGCGAAGATCCCGGCGACCGCTCCGGTGACCGCGCGGTCCAGGTCGGCGTCGGCGAAGACGATGTTCGGCGACTTGCCGCCGAGCTCCAAGGTGACCGGGATCAGGTTCTTCGCGGCGGCGGCGGCGATCGCGCTGCCGGTCGGCACGCTGCCGGTGAAGCTGATGCGGTCCAGGCCGGGGTGCTCGGACAGCGCGATCCCGGCCTGCGGGCCGCCGGTCACGATGTTGATGACGCCCGGCGGGAAGCCGGCCTCCTCGACCAGGTCGGCCATCCGCAGCGTGGTCGCCGAGGCGTGCTCGGAGGGCTTGATGACCACGCAGCACCCGGCCGCGAGCGCCGGGGCGAGCTTGTTGGCGAGCAGCTGCATGGGGGAGTTCCACGCGGTGATTAGCGCGGCGACGCCGACCGGCTCGGCCACCGTGTAGTCCAGGGTGTCCGGGTTGTCCAGCGGGATGGTGCGCCCGTAGAGCTTGTCGGCGTAGCCGGCGAAGAACCGGTAGTTGCGGGCGGCGAAGCGCGCCTGGCTGGTGGTCTCGCGGACCAGCTTGCCGTTGTCGGTGGACTCCAGGCGCCCCAGTTCGTCGGCGTGCTCCTCCATCAGCCCGGCGAGCCGGTTCATCAGTTCGGCTCGGCGGATTCCGGGGGTGGTCGACCAGCCGCCGTCGAACGCGGCGCGGGCGGCGGCCACGGCGGCGTCGACGTCCTGCGCGCCGGCGTCCGGGATGGTGGCGAACTCCGCCGCCGTGAAGGGGTTGACCGCGGGCAGTTCCTGCCCGGTGGACGCCCGCACCCGCTGCCCACCGATGAGCATCCGGTAACTGGGGTTGGTCATGAGGCGCACTCCGTAGTGAGTCGTCGGCGTCGCGGTGCGACCGGGAGCCCACCTCGGTACGCCGTTGTATACAGAAGCATACTTCTCGGGATGTTCGGGATGTCAAGCCTGGAAATCATCATCGGCTGATCGGTCTTGACCTCTCGCGGAGCCTGCGTATTCTTCTGCATACATTTCCGTACGACTGCATCCGGCTGGCTTCCGACGTGCGTCCGGTAGCCGTCCCGCACCTCGCGGAGGTGCTGCCTGTCGGCCACCGGCGCCGCGACCGCCCCGCTTCCGTCCTGATCGGCGTGAGCGCCTTGACCTCCGGTCATCTCCGCCCAGCCGCGCCGCAGGCGTTCAGCCGAAACGGCTCGGAACCACGTCCAGCGCAGAAAGGGACCATCGAGTTGACCACCACCTGGCGCGACACCGATCTCGAGCAGTGGGCAGACATCTGCCGGAGCGACGAGGAGCTGTCCTCCCTCGCGGCCGCGGCGACGGTCACCTTCGGGATCCGGTGCGGGGAGCTGCATGCGCTGTTCGCCTTCATCGACGGACGGCTCGCCGCGCCCACCGGCGACCCGGACTTCGTCCTGGTCGCGGCACCGGCGGACTGGAGCAAGTTCTTCCAGTCCGTGCCGCCGCCGGCGTACCAGAACTTCTTCGGCATGCGCATGCGCGTTCCCAGCGCGCGGGTCGAGGGCAGCGAACTGGCGATGGCCCAGCACGCTCACATCGTCCGCCGGGTACTGGAGCTCGGCAGGGCGGCGGTCTCGGGTCGCCCGGCCGCCAACGCTGCGCATCCGGTCCGGAGCAAAGTGCACCTGAAGTCGGGCTATGCGCGCATCGACGTTCACGGCGAGCCGATGGAGGTCTTATACGAGGAGGCAGGGGAGGGGCAGGATGTCCTGCTCCTCCACACGGCCGGCGCCGACAGCCGTCAGTACCACGACCTCATGGCCGACACCGCGTTGACGTCGCGCTGCCGGCTCATCGCCTTCGACCTACCCGGTCACGGGCGCTCCGACCTGCTGCCCGGAGTTCGGCCCGGCGGCTACGCCTTGACCACCGACCAGTACGCCACGAGCGTCCTCGCCGTCGTCGACGCGCTCGGGCTGGCATCGCCCATCGTCAGCGGTTCCTCGATGGGCGGTGAGATCTGCCTGGAACTTGCCCATCGCGCGCCCGGCATCCTCGGCGGTGTGATCGCGTGCGAGGCCAGCGACCAGGTTCCCGGCCGGAAGGTGTCGTGGGCGAAGCACCCCTTGGTCAACGAGTCCGTCTTCGTGCCCGAATGGGTCTACGGACTCATGGCCCCGCAGAGCCCGGAGCACTACCGCCGCAAGGTTTGGTGGGGCTACTCCCAGGGCGGGTTCGGCACCTTCGCCGGCGACATCGACTTCTACAGCGGCGACTGGGACGGCCGCGACCGGGTCGGCGAGATCGACACGTCCCGGTGCCCGGTGATCATGATGACCGGCGAGTACGACTACTCGTGCACGCCCGCGATGTCGCAGGCGACGGCGCGGAAGATCCCCGGCGCCGTCTTCTGGCCGATGGCCCGCCTCGGGCACTTCCCGATGGCGGAGAACCCACCGCTGTTCGCCGAGCACTTCACCAAGGCGCTCGATCACCTGGGAGTCCCGCGACGCTCGTCAACGGCCGAAGGCTGATCGGCCCGGACGGGATGTTGTTTGCGGAAGTTCTTGTGGTGTAAGTATTTCCGTGCTCACGCTCCGGAAGGTCATCTGCGCCATTCGTCGATCAGGCGAGTAGTTCGCGCGCGTCTTCCCACATGCGAGCGACGATTTCGCCCGCCGGTGCCGCGGCGGCCAGGGCCGCGCCCTGACCCGCCCAGTGGTTGACCCGGTCGACCCCGGCCGCACCGCCCCGGCGCCACTGGCCCACCAGCCGCCGCTGAACGGGATAGGGCGCAGGCGGGGGAGCCTCGCCGCTTGCCCATGCCGTCACGAATGGCGTTGGCACCGCCCGTCCGAGTCGGCCGGTGTAAGCGCGGGTGGTGACCGTCCGCTCCGGTGACAGCCCTTCCAGGGCGGCCGACCAGCCGTCGTCGATGCCCGCCTCGGGGGAGCGCAGCAACGCGGTCCCCACCTGGACCGCGCTCGCGCCGAGGGTCAGCGCGGCGGCCACGCCACGTCCGTCGGCGATTCCGCCTGCCGCGATGACCGGGATCCGCAGCCGGTCGACCAGGTGCGGGAGCAGAGCGAACAAGCCGACTTCGGTGTGCTCGGCCGCCTGCGGGTCGAAACTGCCCCGGTGTCCGCCCGCCTCCATCCCCTGGGCGACGACGGCGTCGGCGCCGGCTTCCTGGGCGGCCAGTGCGTCGGCGAGGTTGGTCGCGCAGGCGAACCACGCGATGCCCTCCTGGTGCAGCCGCTCGACGTAGTCATGGGAGAAGAGCCCCATGATCGACGAGATGACCGTCGGCCGGGCCTCCAGCATGGCCTCGCACTGTTCGGCGAAGACCGGGCCCAGGGGCCCGGGCTCGCCCGCTTCACCGAACCGGGTCAGGAACTGCTCCGCCGCCTGCTGCCGCCCGGCGGCATCGACCGGCGCGTCCGGAATCCAGATGTTCAGCTGACATGGGCCACTCGTTCCCGCGCGGAACCGCTCCATCCAGTTGCCGATGAGTTCGGGCCGGTCGAGCACCACCCCGTTCGCACCCATCCCGCCGGCTTCGGCCACCGCGATCGCCAGCTGGGGCGGGCAGGAACCGGCCATCGGCGCCTCCACGATCGGCACGCGCAGGCCGAAGCGCGCGCAGAAATCCCGAACTCGTTGCTGCATGTGCAGTTCCTCCCGTGGTGTTGCGTGGTGGACGAGCGATCGGCGCGCTGTCGACGAGCTCAGGTCGAGACGAGGATGGACGAGGCTTCCCGCGCGACGCGGTCGATGATCGCTTTGACGGGCTCGAGTTCGTCGATGAGGCCGATCGCTTCGCCGACGATGACGTTCCCGATGCTGTAGTCGTCGTTGTCCTTGGCGTTCTTGAAGACTTCTTGCAGACGGGGCAGGTCTTCGCGCATCTTCTGCTCGTGCCCGTGCCACCGTCGAACGAAGTCGTTGCGCAGCACGCGTCCGGTGTAGCGGGAGGGCCAGTCGACTGCGCGGACGATGTCGTACACGCTCTGCCGCACGGTGTCGTCACCGCTGGCGGCGAGTGCGTGGCGCTGCGCGTCGGCGGACACGGCCGCCTCCGTGCTCGCCCACAGCCGGCTCCCCATCACCACCCCGTCGGCTCCCAAGCACAAGGCGGCGGCCAGTCCGCGGCCGTCCGCCACACCGCCCGAGGCCACGAGCAGTGTGCCAGGAGAACGTGCGGCGAGCAGGTCGGCCAGTTCAGGAACGAAGGTGAGAGTCGAACGGGTTCCGGTGCCATGCCCGCCCGCCTCTCCTCCCTGGGCCACCAGGACGCGCGCTCCGGCATCCAACGCGCGTCGTGCTTCCTCGACCGTGCAGACCTGGCACAGCAGCGGCACTCCCGCCTCGTGGACTCGGTTGGCGAACGGCATGGGATCGCCGAACGACAGGAACACTGCTGCCAGGTCGTGTTCGAGCGCCACGTCGAGCAGCTCGGGACGCCGAGCCAGGCTCCAAGTGATGAACCCGCACCCGACCCGCGCCCGCACCGACGCCAGCTGTTCGTCCAGCCATTCGCGATCGCCGTAACCGCCACCGAGCAAGCCCAATCCACCGGCCGCGGACACAGCCGAAGCGAGTCGGGCATCGGCGACCTGGTCCATCGGCGCAAGCACGACCGGCTGCTCGATGCCGAGCGCCGCCGTCAGTCTGGTCGAGATCACCGCAGCTCTCCCCGCTGTCGACCTGCGTTTTCGGTGCAGGGAGGACGCTAAGCTCTCCATGGCATCGTGTCTAACGATGAGTGGCGAACGCTGCCATCGCAATTGACGAACCCTCAAGGTCGGGAGCGAACACATGGAGTTGTCGGACCTGCGGATATTCGTCGCCGTGGCACGCGCCGGTGGCATCACGCGCGCGGCGGCGGAACTGCACACCGTGCAGTCCAGCATCAGCGCGCGAGTGGCAGGGTTGGAACGAGAACTCGGAGCGATCCTCCTCCGCCGTCATGCTCGCGGAGTGGCCTTGACCGCAGCCGGGGAACAATTCTTCGGCTACGCCCAGCGGATCACCTCGCTCGCGGACGAGGCCCGCCGCGCCGTTCGGGATGAAAGGCCCTGCGGGCCTTTGCGGATCGGAGCGATGGAGACGACGGCCGGGATTCGGCTGCCACCCGTCCTCGAGGCTTACACCGCGGCCTGGCCAGACGTCGATCTTTCAGTGCTCACCGGCCCCACCGAGTCGTTGGTGACGCTGGTCAAAGACCACGCGCTCGACGGAGCGCTCGTCGCCGGCCCCGTCAACGACGCGGATCTGCACGAAGAAGAGGTCTTCACCGAGGAACTGGTAGTCATCACCGCGCTGAGACACCGCGACCTCGATGACGCACTACGCGGTCCCAACGGCCCCCGACTGCTCGTGTTCCGGGCGGGGTGCTCCTACCGGCGCAAGCTCGAATCCGTCGTCCGGTCACGCGGCGTGGAACCGAAGATCCTCGATTACGGCACCATCGAAGGCATCCTCGGTTGCGTCGCCGCGGGCCTCGGGATCACGATGCTGCCCCAGGCGCTGGTGGAGCGTTCTGGACTGCGCGACCGACTGCGCCTGCACCGAACAGCGCCTGCCGATGCGACAGTTGCGACCGTATTCGTGCGTCGTCGCGACGTGCACATCACCATGGCGCTGAAGGAATTCCACCGGCACCTTCACGCCGCGGCCGACCACAGTGCACTGGAGTCGCCGCTGGTCGCTACACGAGAATGACCTCAACGAGGTCGCCCGACGCGCCCTCCCGGCTGTGACGCGGTGGCTTGGTCTCCCATCTGAGTCGCCAACACTTGGTCATTGCGGGCGGGCTTCAGGAAAGTGAGACTCCAAGTTCGTTCTCCATCGCCGCAGTGAGAATGCCTTCGATGCTTTGGCCTGGGAACTCGGCAGTGCGCACGGAGCGTTGGATGAGGATTCCGTCCATGACGACCAGGATTCGCCACGCTGCGAGCTTCGGTTCGGGTGTGTTGAAAACACCGGCGCGGTAACCCCTTTCGATCAAGACCGCGAGTTTGCTGACGCCTTCCGCCATGCGCAGTTCGACCTCCCGCTCGAGCGGCTCGCGACGCGGGGCGGTCACCCAGGCACTGAGCCACAACGTCAGTGTCGGCGTTCGTTCGTTGGACATCGACCGCGCGAGGAAGGTCTTTGCGGCGTCTAGAGGTTCCATGTCGTCGAGTCCTGCGTGCAACTCGTCGAGGTCGCGGCCGACCGCAGTGGCGAAGACTTCTGCGATGAGGTCATCGATCTGCGGGAAGTAGTGGTGGAGCAGTCCGGGAGTCACGCCAACGTCGGAGGCCACGTCGCGGACGGTCAGTCGGTCCAACCCGTGGCGGTGGGCGAGTCGCGTCGCGGCGTCGGTGATCTCCGCGCGTCGTTCGGCCGGCGTCTTGCGGGTCCTCTTGGCGGTGGGCTTGACGTCATGCACCCCATCATATTAACTCCCTGTCCAATAGTTCTATTGGACACTTGGCTAATAGGTGGTCGGGCATGAGTTCACCAGGCAGAACACCGCCTCGCGGCACCCGGGGAGCAGTCACTGCCAGGCGGGAGCGCACCTCGCCGCCGCCGCGGACGTCAGGAACGGAACATGGCCGTGCCGCCGTGTGCCATGCGGCCAGGAGCGCACGATGAGGACATCGGATGGGTCTCGCCAGCACCGCAGGGCTGGGCTTGCGGCCTTTGTTGGCACGACGGTCGAGTGGTACGACTTCTACGTCTTCTCGACCGCGGCCGCCCTCGTGTTCGGGCCCGTGTTCTTCCCTTCGAGCAATGCGATCACCGGACTTGCGGCCTCGTTCGCGACATACGCTGTGGGGTTCGTCGCCCGCCCTTTGGGTGCGATCATCTTCGGGCACATCGGCGACCGGATCGGGCGGCGCCCCGCGCTGGTCGCGACGCTGATCCTGATGGGCGCGGCGACGTTCCTCACCGGCCTCTTGCCCGCTTACGCGACCATCGGGTCATGGGCGCCCATCTTGCTGGTCGCACTCCGCATCGTGCAGGGCGTCGCGGTCGGCGGCGAGTGGGGTGGGGCCGTGCTCCTCGCTGTTGAACACGCCCCCGAGAAGTCCAAGACCTTCTACGGAGGCTTTCCTCAGTTGGGCAATCCCGCCGGGGGACTGCTCGCCACCGGTGTCTTCAGCATCTTCGCCAGTCTCGGGCAGGACGATCTCGTGGAGTGGGGATGGCGGGGCCCCTTCCTCATCTCCGCCGCGCTGATCGCGGTGGGGATCTACGTCCGGGCGAGAGTCGAGGAGTCTCCCGTCTTCGACGAAGGCAAGACGAAGAGTCGCGCACAGACGGAGCTACCGCTCAAGTACGCGGTGGTCAACAACTGGAAATCCATTCTGCTGGCCACCGGCATGGTCGCCGTGCCGTCTGGTGGCTACTACATCGTCACGACCTATGCCACCGCCTACGCCACCGGCGATTCTGTCGGCCTATCGGCGACGTTCATCCTGAACGTTCTCACGGTCGGTTCGTTTTTTGAACTGATCGCGACCCTGCCCAGCGCTTGGCTCGGTGACCGCTTCGGCAGGGTGCGCGTCTTCATCGCCGGGGTCGTCGCTATGGGGCTGCTGGGACTCGCGGAGTTCGTCGTGCTCTCGGGTCCTTCCCACATCCTGATCTTCGTCGTGTTCTCGGCAATGCGGTTCGCCAGCAGCGGCGCCTACGCCGCCCTGGCCACCCTGTTGGCGCAGATGTTTCCGACGGAGTCCCGCTACACGAGCATGTCGCTTGCATACCAGGGCTCCGCGGCGATCTTCGGTGGGCTGTCTCCGCTCGCGGCCACGCTGCTCTACAGCGCCACCGGATCCGTCTGGCCGGTCATTGGGTTGCTGCTCGCGCTATGCGCTTTGGCGGTCTGCTGCGCGCTGTTCGCGCCTCAGCTGAGTGACGAGACGATCGCCGACCCGGCAACCGCCCAACCGAAGCCAGGCGTGACCGCAACGGAGTGAACCCATGACGTTGGATTTGGCACCCACGTGGTTCGTCGAGACCAAGCACCAAGCCGGGATCACACGAATCACAGAGCCGTACGCGCATCCCTTGTTGAGGGCCAATACCTGGCACGTTCAGGGATCTGACCGCGATGCCTTCATCGACGCCGGCCTCGGTATCGCATCGCTGCGCAACAACTTCCCGCACCTGTTCGAGCGCTCGCCGCTCCTGCTGCTCACGCACGCGCACCTCGACCACGCAGGAGGAGCCTACGAGTTCGACGACATAGGCGTTCATGAGTCCGAGGCCGACGAGGTGCGCCGGCCGGGCGCGGCGAGCCTCTACGCCGATGCGCTGTGCGAGCATCTCGGGACGACTCTCAATGTCCTTGGCAGTCGGCTGCCGCAGGTTCTGCTCGACGCGGTGCCCGACGAACACTTCGACATCGACAGTTTCCACGTTCGTGCGGCAACCCCAACGCAGGCGCTCGTTGAAACCGACATCATCGACCTCGGTTCGCGGCGGCTGACCGTCCTGGAGCTGCCGGGGCATTCTCCCGGAAGTCTCGGTTTCATCGACAGCGAATCCGGGGCGCTGTTCACCGGAGACGCGCTGTACGACGGCACGCTCCTGGATGACTTGGCCCACTCCAGCGCGACGGACTACCGCGTGACGATGACGCGTCTCCTCTCGTCGGAGTTCGCTGGCGCCTATCCGGGCCACGGTCCTCCAGTCTCGCCTCGCAAAGCCCGCACGATCTGCCGGAACTATCTAGCGAGAAACCAAGAAGAGTCCACAACCTCGGAGCGCGCTTGACCATGAAACTCCTCGATATCCAAGACACGGTCCTGCTCGTCATCGACATGCAACCCGGCTTCTACCCTCCCGGGCGACGCGATGTCGACCGCAGCGCCCTCAACGTCGTGTTCGAAAACGCCGCATGGGTCGTCGAAGTCGCACGAAGGCTCGGCATCCCCGTCGTCGTGGCCGAAGAAGACCCGGAAAAGAACGGGCCAACCCACCACGCTATCGCGGAATCCCTTGTCGAACCAAGAAAAATCTATCCGAAGACGTCATTCGGAGTCGCCGGTGACCTGCGGATCATGGAGGCACTCGACTCCATCGACCGGTCGACCACCGTTCTCGTCGGGACGGAGACCGACATCTGCGTCTGCCACTCGGCCTTGGGCCTGCAAGAGGCCGGTAAACGTGTCGTCGTCGTCCACGACTGCGTGTACTCACCCAAGGCCGCGCACGACAACGGCCTGCAACGGATGCAGGCGGCAGGAGTGGAATTGATGTCGGCCAAGCAGCTCCTCTACGACTGGCTACCCACGCTCGGGCAGATCCGGGAGTTCAGGAAGGAGCAGCCCCAACTCTCGTACCCGGCCCACTTCAGCCTCTAGCGTCAGCCGGCCGTGGACTCGGCAGTGGTCACGCGAGCATCGGCCTGAACATCAGGAAGCCCTCTCGTTGCGGTGCAGAGGATGGTCTGCACCGCAACGAGAGGTTCTCATCGGGTTCCGGCCGGATGAGTCGCCGAATGCATCTGGGTGGCGGATTGAGTTACTTCAAGAAGCTGAGAGCGCTCGCACGACAGCCGGGCGCTGGTCTTGGACTAGCTCAGCGCATGTTGGCGATGATCAGCTGTGCCCGCGCGAGGGGGGCTTGCACACTATCCTCCAGCCTCGTGTTTTTCGGGAGCAGCTAATCGGTCCTACTGAGCTTCGTGTTTTAGAGTGACAGTCCGGTGTGTTGAAGGAATGAGTAGGGCAGGTGCTCGGTTGCGCGGACGCGGTCGATGCCGTGTTGG
>NZ_JBFAKG010000009.1:0-161323 GCF_040655595.1 Saccharopolyspora sp. NPDC050389 | reverse complement strand
CACCTCGAACCCACGGGTCGAGCCCTGCTCCTGGTGGCAACCCACCCTCGGGTTCCCAATGAGGAACCTTCACTCGCGCTGAACCCACGGGACTCTGGGGGTCCCCGTAGTACTCGGGAAAAATCGGGCGGATATGACTCGATAGGCTCCTGACCAGGGGATCGTTGAGGTGCTGGTGGGAAGTTGCCGGGTGGTCGCTCCGGTGTTCACGGATGAGGAGTTGGAGGGGCTGCGGCGGTTCCCGGAGATCGGCCGGGAGGACTTGTTCCGGTTCTTCGCCCTGGTCCCGGCGGACGTGGCGATCCGGGCGCCGTCGTGCTCCAGCGCCCGGCGTGACCACCGGAAGTCGTGGTCTCCTTCGTGCGCATCGGACCTATCTCCTGTTGCTACCTGAGCCCGTTGGCACGGCGGAGTTTCCGGTCAGGTGGCCAGGTCCAGCCACTCCCCGATGGCCAGCACGTGTGCGCGCCGTCCGGCGTGCGTGCGGAACTCATTCTCCGGGTCGGAGACCTCGACGTAGCCCGCGATCTTGTCCGGCTGCTCCGCCTCGTAGTGCATCGGCACTGCGTACCGGGCGTCGAGGATCTCCGCGGCCGCAGCGGCCTGCCTCGGGTCCATCGCGGCGGGCAGCGGGCTCGGTGGCTGGAGGTGCGGCGCGTCGACAACCGCGCCGTTGGCGGGCAGGAACACCGCGTCGAACGGGCTGAACCGGCGCGCGATGAGCCACCAGTAGCCGTGGAACAGCGTGTCGCCGCCGTGGAAGACCCGCTGCCCGTCGGCCTGCACCACCCAGTTCAGCTGCGGGTCGCCCAGCCCGTCGACGGAGGGGACCGCGGTGACGCGGAACGGCCCGACTTCGCGGGTGGACCAGGCATCCACGACCTCGGCGGCCAGTCGGTGCAGGGCCAGCTCGCGCTCGGCCGGCAGTGTCGTCACGTTGTCCACGTCGTCGCCGTGGCCGGGCGCTGGTCGGAGCACCGGTGCCCCCGGCGTCAGCACGTCCGCGAGCGCGGCCGCGTCGGTGTGGTCCCGGTGCAGGTGGGTGACCAGCGCGGCGGTGACCGTCCCGCTCGGCACCGCCAGCCTCTCGCCGGGCTTCCACCCCGTGAACAGCGGTGAGAGGTCCCGCACGTAGTCGATCACCAGTCGCTTGCCGCCCGCTTCGATCTCTAATCCGGCCCAGCCCAGTCGTCGCATCCGCATCTCGCACTCCTTCGTCTCGGTGGTGGCAACGGAATTTAGCGTACGCACGTTCACTAAATCAATGGCGAACGCGCGTACGCTATCCTCGTCACATGTCACCGCGACGCTCAGCGGCCGAAGCGCAGGCCACCAGGGGCCGGATCCTCGGCCGTGCCGCCGAGATCGCCTCCGAGGAAGGGCTGGACGGCATCACCATCGGCCGGCTCGCCGAGGAGCTGGAGATGAGCAAGTCCGGGGTGCACAAGCACTTCGGCACCAAGGAGACGCTGCAGATCTCCACGCTGGACAAGGCGTTCGTGGACTTCTGGCACCGGGTGGTCGAGCCCGCACTGGCCGAGCCGCCGGGTCTGCGGCGGCTGCGCGCGATGTGCGACAACTCCGTGGGCTACCTGGAAGCGCCACTGCTGCCCGGCGGCTGCCTGATGACCGCGGCGCTCACCGAGTACGACGGCCGCCCCGGCCGGGTCCGCGACGCAGTGGCCGAGGTGTGGTCACGCTGGCGGGAACAGCTGCGGACGGACCTGACCGCGGCGGTGGAGAACGGCGAGCTGCCCGCCGGGTTCGACATCGACCAGGCGCTGTTCGAGATCGTCGCCGCCGGGCTGGCACTGAACGCGGCCATGCAGCTCCAGCACGACCGGGCGGCCGCAGGCCGGGCCCGCCGCGCGATCGAACGGGCCTTGGAGCAGTCCTGACCGCACGCCAGACCGGGCACTGGCCGAGCACGCCAACCGAGAGGCCTGCCCAGAGGCGATCGAGCAGGCCCCCACCTACTTCGCCACCCCGGATACGACCGCCTGACCGCGTCCCTACTGGTCAGCCCGTATCCGCCCGAAACTTCCCGAGTACTACGGGGACCCCTACTGCTGCGGCCCGGCATCAATGCTCGCCGCGGCCGAAGCGGTCTTCCCGCCCGGCGGCTGCACGCGGAGCGTTTCCGGCCCACGGAACGGACCTTCGGCCCGGACACGGCGTTCGAGGTGGTATCCGCCCGCTCCGGGCAGACGATCCAGGTCCCGCCGGACGAGTCCCTACTGGACGCGCTGACCCACGCCGGGCACCCGGTGCCGTCCGGCTGCCGCGAAGGCGTCTGCGGCAACTGTGAGCTGGCGATCGCCGACGGGGAACCCGAGCACCGCGACGACATCGGCGCGCCGCCGGGCCGCATGTACGCGTGCGTGTCCCGGGCCCGCTCGCCGCGGCTCGTGCTGGACATCTGACGATCCCCTGGCATCACTCGTCCCGCACCAGACGGTGGCCGAGTTGCCGAAGCTGGACCTCGGTCACTGCGCCTCGCCTCGAACCACGCCGACTCAAGCCGCGGGCCGCAGCCGTCACCCGCGCTCAACCTTCGCTGCGAGAGGTCATCTTGGCGGCAGGGTTCGGGGTGCTGTGTCGTGTGAACGCCCACAGCACCAGCCCGAGGCAGCTGAACGCGGCACCCAGCGCGCATACGGCGCCCCAGCCGGCCACCGTGTAGAGGGAGGTCGCGGCGATGGCGCCGGTGGCGCTGCCGATCGAGTAGAAAACCATGTATCCGCCGATCAGCCGGCTGCCCGCATCCGGGTGCAGCGCGTAGATCAGGGTCTGGTTGGTGACATGGACCGCCTGCACAGCGAGGTCGAGAAGGATCACCCCGACGAACAGGGCCCAGAGCGAGCTGCGGGTGAAGGCCAAGGGCAGCCACGAGGCGGCGAGCAGTGCCAGGGCGATGCCGGTGGTCCGCCGGGAGAGTCCGCGGTCGTTCAGGCGGCCCGCCGCGGTCGCGGCCAGTGCGCCGGCGACACCGATCAGCCCCAGCGCCCCGATCGCGCTGTGGGACAGGAAGTACGGGGCCTCGCTGAGCGGCAGCGCGACGCTGCTCCACAGGGTGCTGAAGGCGGCGAAGATCAGCAGACCGAACAGGGCCCGGAGCCGCAGCAGTCGTTCCCGTGCGAACAGGGTGATCGTGGAGCGCAGGAGCTGTCCGTAGCGCAGGGTTGTCGGCGGAGCGTCACTGTGGCGCGGCAGCACTCGGTACAGGACCACGGCGAGCAGAGCGGTGAGCGACGCCGAGGCGAGGTAGACGGTGCGCCAGCCCGCGAGATCGGCGATGAGGCCGGATGCGGTGCGGGCGAGCAGGATTCCGATGACCACG
Organism: Saccharopolyspora sp. NPDC050389; assembly: GCF_040655595.1. NCBI lineage: Bacteria > Bacillati > Actinomycetota > Actinomycetes > Pseudonocardiales > Pseudonocardiaceae > Saccharopolyspora > Saccharopolyspora sp. NPDC050389. The sequence continues at coordinate 157,983 of NZ_JBFAKG010000009.1, read as the reverse complement.
CCGCTGGTGACCAGACCGACGACCCGTCCGCGGCCGGCGGGAGGGGCCAGTGATGCCGCGAAGGCCACCAGCGTCTGCGTGACGACCGCGAGAAGCCCCATCGCAGCCATGCCCGCGAGCAGGATCGCCGCCGTTTGGGCGGCGGCTACCGCGGCCAGTGCCACCACTAGGAGCAGCAACTGGGCCACGATGAGCCGTCTGCGGTTGGCCACGTCGCCCAGCGGCACGAGGAAGAAGAGTCCCAGCCCGTATCCGACATGCGTGAGGGTGACCACGCTGCCGACGAGTGCTGGGCTCATGGCGAGTTCGTGGCCCATGGTCACCAGGAGCGGCTGGGAGAAGTAGACGTTGGCCACCGCGGCCCCGCAGGCGACGGCGAACAGTATGACGACGCCACGGGACAGGACGAACGCCGAATCTTCCCTGTTTCGGGCCTCGGTCCGTCGTGTCACAGCCTCACCGTTTCCGGGCATCAGCACTCCTTCGCATATCTGGTTTCATTTTGCTACCAACGGCGACGATAACTTTTTTGGTAGCATGTTGCAACCGTCGTGAGAGTGAGGGAGACGCCATGGTGACCAGGACGCGCTTCGACGACAGCGAATGTCCCGTCGCCCGGTCGGTGGACGCGATCGGCGACTGGTGGTCCCTGCTGATCGTGCGGGACGCCTTCGACGGAAGCCGGCGCTTCGGGGAGTTCCAGCGCAGCCTCGGCGTGGCGAAGAACATCCTCACCGCGCGTCTGCGCACCCTGGTCGCGAGCGGTGTCCTCGAATCCGTCCCCGCCTCGGACGGCAGCGCCTACCGCGAGTACGTACTGACCCCGAAGGGCAAGGCGCTCTTCCCCGTCATCGTGGCACTGCGGCAGTGGGGCGAAGAGAACTTCTTCGCCCCCGGCGAACCGCACTCGCAGTTGGTCGACCGCCGACAAGGACATCGCCTCCGCGCACTGGAAGTGCTGTCCGAGGACGGGCGACGGCTGAACCCCGACGACACCACCGTCCACAAGGTCTCCACCCAGTGATCTGAGCCGGAGATCCGTGCAGACACGCCGCTCCGCCGATGATTCCGAGGCCGGGTGAGAGGCCCGAGCAGCCCGTTGCTCCTCCGGTCCGACCGGATGAACGGCGCGAAGGAGTGCTGCGCGTGCTGCGGAAGGCGTCCCAGCCGCTACTTTGCGGCCGGCGTGCGAGTTAGGGGAGGGAACCGATACGCCAGACCTCCGATCTTGCTAACCGTCAAGCGGCGGTCGATTCGGCAGGTGTCGTGGATGGTGAGGGGAAGGCTTTGGTCTCGTCGTAAGTCTGGCCTGTTTGCAGGCAGTGGTAGAGCTGGCCGAGCATCCGGTTGAACAGGTGACGCAAGGCGGTGGAGTGACGGTCACCGTGATCTCGTCGCCGCCGGTAGTGGGCTTTGGCGGGTTCGCAGTGGGTGGCGGCGATGAACGCCCACAGCCAGCCGACGGCGGCCAATCGGTCATTCTTGATTCGCCGGTAGGTGATGGAGATCGATCGACCGGAAGCCCTGGTCACGGGCGCGGATCCGGCATATGCCTTAAGCGCGCGAGCATCAGCGAAGCGGGATCGGTCATCGCCGATCTCGGCCAGCAGACGTGCTCCAGTGGAATCCGCGAGCCCGGGAAAGCTGGTGATGATCCCGTAATCGGGGTGCTGACGGAACGCCTCAGCAGCGGCCTCGCCAAGTTCGTCAGCACCGATGCAGGCGGCGTTCAACGTGGCCAGCAGGGCGAGGACCTGGCAGCCGAAGGCTTCCTCCACCAGCGACGGTTGGTGGAGCTGCTGCTTGCGAAGTTGCTCTTTGATCTCGGCGGCGGTCTGGTCGATGTTGCGGCTGCGGCCGGCACGGCGCAGCGCGGCGGCGATGCGAGCCTTCGACAACTTCACCGCGGCTGCAAGGTGTCGGTGCGATCGCCAGGATTTCGCGGGCTTCAGGGGTGGCGAGGTTCGTCGCTGACTTGCCGGCGAAGGTTTCGAGGAAGGTTGGGTAGGACTCCCTCAGTGCCGAGCGCAGTTCGTTGCTTGCCTTGGTGCGGCGCCAGATCGCGTCTTGCTGGGCTCGGGCGAGCACGGCGATGGCCTGCGCCAGGTCGCTGTCAGCCGGGACCCGGCGGTGCATGTGGGCATCGACGTGCAGGATGTTTGCCAAGGTCACAGCGTCGGCGTGGTCGGACTTGGTTCGGGCGACCGAGTAGCGCTCCCGGTAGCGGGCGACCGCCATCGGGTTGATCGCGAAAACGGGACGACCGGTGGCGCGCAGCGCGGCGACCAGCAGCCCGCGTGGTGTCTCGATCGCGACCGGTATCGGGTTTTCGGCAGTGTCACCGAGTTCGGCGAGTAGCTCTGCCATTTCGGCGAAGCCAAGGCGGCGAAAGCGTCGGCCTGGCCGTCCGCGGTGGGAATCTGCAGCGTCTTGGTGGGAATGGCGGATCTTCCTTCCTCGGACTGATGCCAGTGCACAGCCTCTATCAGCGTTGAGGTCAACCAGAGATCAACCCGGCGATGACCTGCGATCACCGGCCAAACCGGTACGAACCGTAGCAGCGACGATCAACCCAGCCGACACCGAGACTCAGCGATAACGGCTGCCCGCTGGTTCCTCGACCCCGGCGAAATCCCGGCAGTGCAAGCGAATCCCGCTAGCGCTTCGGTGCGTAGCGCAGGAGCACGACGCCCGAGACGAACGGGCGCGTCTCCAGCAGCTCAAGCTCCACATTGGTCGAGTCGAACAGCCGGGCTCCGTGGCCGACGGCCACCGGGAAGACGAACAGCCGGTACTCGTCGACCAGGTTCGCTGCGATCAATGCGTGGACGAGCCGGATGCTGCCCGTTGCGACGATGTCCCGGCCAGGTGCCGCTTTCAGCGCAGCGACCTCGTCGACGAGCGGTCCGCGCAGCACCGTGGAGTTCTGCCACCCGGGTTCGGTCAGCGTGCTCGAGACGACGTACTTGTCCACCGCGTTCAAGTAGTCGGAGACGCCGGTGGTGTCGTCGGTCTGCTTCGGCCAGAACTCCCGGAAATCCACGAAGGTGTTGCGGCCGACCAGCAGCGCGTCGGCCGCCTCGCGTTGCTCGGTGAGTGCCGCCGTGATGTCGGACTGGTCGCCGTCGTTGTCCAGCGGATCGAACCAGCCGCACGCCATGTCGATCACGCCGTCGACGGTGATGTTCTCGGTGACCACGAGCTTGCGCATTCGTACCTCCTCGATGTCGTCCTCGAAAAGGCGGACCACCGCTGCCGGTGGAAGTCATCGCCGAACCGCTCGGGTTCACCTGAAAGACCGCGATTCCCGCGTGGCGAAAGGACGGAATCTTGAGTCACGGTGACGAAATTCAGGCCGGTTTGCGGGCCTCGATGAGGAACCGGGTCGAGCGGGCGATGAACGGGCCCTCGCGCTGGATTTGCTCGTGCAACTCGCGCAGCCGGCCCCGGTAGCGGTCGACGGTGAAGTCCGGAACTGTCCAGATCACCTTGCACAGGAAGTAGATGACGGCACCGACATCGAAGAACTCCATCCGCAACCGCTCCAGGCGCACATCGACGACGTCCAGCCCCGCGGCCTCGGCCTCGGAGCTCTCGACGTCGGGATGACGCCTGCGGCGGATGTCCTCGGACAACGGCCCGAGGAAGAACTCGACGAGTTCGAACACGGTTTCCGGGCCGACGTGCTGGGCGAAGTAAGTTCCGCCGGGCCGCAGCACCCGGGCGATCTCCGCCCACCACACGGTCGCCGGATGGCGGCTGGTGACCAGGTCGAACGCTGCGTCGGCGAACGGCAGCGGTGGCTCGTCCTGGTCCGCCACGACCACCACTCCCAACGGGTGCAGCAGCTCGGTGGCCCTGGCGACGTTCGGCGGCCAGGACTCCGTCGCGGCCATCACGGCAGGGAAGTTCCCGGCACCGGCCAGCACCTCACCGCCGCCGGTCTGCACGTCCAGCGCGGCCGACGCGGCACCCAGCCGATCGCCCAGCAACCGCTGGTAACCCCACGACGGGCGCTGCTCGGTCGCGCGCCCGTCCAGCCAGGAGAAGTCCCAACCATCGACCGGGGCGGCCGACGCCTCGGTCACCAATTCCTCGAACGAACTCGTCAACATGCGGTGATCATCCCAGCCCGCCACGCGGACGGCCATCGAATAACCGGCGGCGGAAATCCGGTGGCCGGAAGGAACAACCGGCTGACAGAGTGCGACGCATGTTGCCCCAGCGCCAGATTCGTGGTGATCAGGACGCGCGCACGATCGTCGTCTACCAGGCGTACTCGCCGGCCGTCGCCGACCCGGCCTTGCGGGCCAACCGGTTCGTCCCGCCGTTCTCCTTCAACCGCATGACGTGGATCAAGCCGTCGTTCCTGTGGCTCATGCACCGCAGCGGCTGGGCGCAGAAGTCCAGCCAGGAACGCATCCTCGCGGTGCGGATCATCCGGCAGGGATGGGAAGAAGCCCTGTCCCGGGCAGTGCTGACGACCGCTGATCCGGAGGCCGTCGCGCACGCCGCGGTCCACGTCCAGTGGGATCCCGAACGCTCACTGCGCGGCACGGCGCTCAACCACTACAGCATCCAGGTCGGCATCGGCCGGAGCCTGATCGGCAGGTTCGCCGAGGAATGGGTCGTCGACCTCACCGACATCACCGCACGAGCGCGCAAGATCGCGACGCTGGCGCAGACCGGGCAATCCGCGAAGGCCAAGCGCCTGCTTCCGCCGGAGCGCGTCTACCCGGTGCCCCAGGACATCGCCCGCCCGCTCGGCATCGATGCGTGATCCGGTTGTGGTGGAAGTCAGGCGTTGCGTCCTTTCCGGCGGATCTTGATCTGGCGCACGTCCGTCACCGCCGTGCGCAGGACCTGGTACGGGTGACCGTGGGCGTCCAGCGCCGCCAGCGCTCGCCGGGTCGCCTCCCGCTCGCCGTCGTCGTCGCGCTCCGCCGGAACCTGGCAGCGGAAGGTGAACGCCGAAACGGTTCCGTCGTGGGTGAACGTGCCCGCCTCGGTGAAGGCGGTATCGGTGGCCGCCAGGACCGCAGCGCGCCCGGCCTCGCTCAGCCCGTCGAACTTGCCCCTGATCGTCACTCGGAACACTGTTGGTCCTTTCGCACGGCGTAGGTGAGAACTCTGTCGCCGAGCACGTCCTCGACGGTGGTCAGCAGATCCAGCGTGGCTTCGGCGATCGCCTCGGGGCTCTCGCCGGCTGCGAGGCGCTTGCCGATCTCGGCGAACACCAGCGCGTGGAAGCCGCCCAGCTGGTGGGCGATCACCCGCGGCAGCGGATCGTCCGGTGCGGCACCGGTCTGCTCGGCGAGCACAACGGCAAGCGCGTCAGTCATCTGCTGGCCGAGGGCCTCCAGTCGGGCGATGAGCGTGGGGGCGGCCCGCATCATGTCGAAGACGCGGCCGAAACCCCCGGTCAGCCCCACCTTCCGGTCGCGGCGGTGCACCTCGTCGCGCAGCCCGCGCAGGATCGCCTCCGCGGCGGACTCACCGGTGCGGCGTTGCCGCACCATGTCGGCGAGCCGCTGCGGGGAGGCTTCCTCCGGCGGCAGCACTAGGTCTTCCTTGGTCGGGAAGTAGTTGTAGACGGTGTTCGCCGACACCTCGGCGGCCGCGGCGACCTCCGCGATCGTGACGTGCTCGAAGCCCCGCTCGACGAACAGGCCGGTGGCCACCTCGGTGATCCGCTGCCGTGTCCGGCGCTTTTTGCGCTCCCGCAGCCCCTCGGTCATGTGACTAGCTTAACTCGACTCCAATATTGCAGTCGACTCCAATATTTCGGACGGTCAGGCGAGTTGCTTGTAGAAGAAGCTGCCGTCTTCGAGGCGACCGGCCGGGTCCGCGGCGTAGCCGGGCACGATGCCGAACCGCGTCCAGCCGGCAGCGAGGTAGAGCCCCTCTGCGGGGCTGCCGGTGGCGGTGTCCAGGAGCAACAGCGCGGCGCCCGCGCCGGCGGCGGCCCGTTCGGCGGTGGCGAGCAGTTCGCGGCCCAGTCCCTGGCCGCGGGCGTCGCGGTGCACCATGAGCTTGACGATCTCGGCGCGGTGCCGGCCGTTGGGCTTGGACTCCAGCACGAGGCTGACGGTGCCGGTGATGCCGTCCGGGCCGTGCGCGGCCCAGACGATCAGGCCGCCATCGGCAACCGCGGGTTCCCGGTCCTGCCACCAGGCCACGGCCGCCTGCTGGTCGAAGGGGGTGAGGAAACCCAGCGAGAAGCCGTCGCTGACGACGTCGACGAGAAGATCGGCCAGTTCCTTCACGCTGTCGCGGAAATCGGCGGCGGACAGCCGGGTGATGGTCGACAAGACGGGATTCCTCCGTTGTTGTGCGAGGGAAGCGATCAGGGCAGGACGATCAGCAGGGCATAGCGGACCGGTTGCGCGCCCGAGCAGCGGAAACGCGACCGTCCCCACAGTCGGAACCGCAGGCAGTCACCGGCTTGCACCTCGTGCACGTGGTCGCCCGCGGTGATCTCCAGTGCTCCCTCCAGCACCCAGATGTGCTGCTCCAGGCCCGGCACGGCCGGGCCGTCGTAGGAGATGTCCGCGCCCGGTTCGAGCACGCCTTCGACGACCTCGCCGCGCAGTCCCGGATGCGGCGGGGACACCGAGCGCCGGGTGAAGCCCGAGGCCTCGTCGCGCCACACCGCCTGCCGGTCGGCGTGCACCAACTGCGGCGGCTCCGACTCCACCTCGGCTAGCAGCTGCGACATGGTCCGCCCGTAAGCCGCGCACAGCTTGTTCAGCAGCGCCGCCGTCGGGCTGATCTCCGCCCGCTCCAGCCGCGACAGTGTCGAGCGGCTGATCTCGGTGCGCCGCGCCAACTCCTCCAGCGGCCAGCCGCGCTCCACCCTCAGCTCCGCGAGTCGGCCCGCCAGCCGAGCATCCATCCCAGAACCATTTCTCACATCAGGGACATTAGCTCAAATATGAGATGGACGGAAAGCTGGGTGTCGCCGGGAGTCCGGCAATGCAGTCCTCACATCGTCGACGTCCGCCGGTTCCTGATCCCGCGCCACCAGCCGAGTCGGATCAGGAGCTGGGGGAGTAGTCGTCGTAGAAGCCGCGGCCGGCCTTGGCGCCCGGTCGCCCGCGTCGACGTAGCGCTGCAGCAGCTCACGCGGCCCCGCCGGGAGTTCCGGGCGCTCGGCGGCGTAGTGGTTCTCGATGTCCAGGACGACGTCCAGGCCGACCATGTCCATCATGCGGAAGGGACCGGCCGGGGTGCCCATGTTGATCTGCCACATCCGGTCGACGTCCTGCGGCGTCGACACCCCTTCCGCCACCATGGACAGGGCCTCGCGCTTGATGGCCGCCCAGATGCGGTTGAAGATGAAACCGGTGCTCTCCCGGTGGGCCTCGAAGGGATGGACGCCGTATCCCGGCAGCTCCTTCAGCAGCAGGTCCAGCACCGCGCGGTCGGTACGACCGCTGGACATCAGGTCGACCGCCGGTTGCACGGGCGGCATGTAGAAGTGCATGTTGACCACGCGCTCGGGACGGTCGACGCGGTCGATGAACTGGCTGGTGGGATAGGACGAGGAGTTGCTGGCGAGGATCGCGTCGGCGGGCGCGAGCCGGTCGAGGTCGCCGAAGATCTGCTTCTTCAGCTCCAGCCGTTCCGGCACCGCCTCCACCACCAGCCAGCACCCGGCGACGGCCTCCGACAGGTCGCCGGTGGCGCTCACCTCACCCGGGGCGCCACCGTTCACATGGCCGACGACCTGCTCGAGGTTCCGTCCGATGTAGTCGAGAGCATCGCGCCGGGCCTCGGGCGAGGGGTCGGAGATGCGGACCTGACCGCCGCGGGTGGCGTACATCATCGCGATCCGCCGCCCGAGGGTGCCGGCGCCGATCACGGCAACCGGACGAGCGTCGAGGCCGGTGGGGATCGTGAATGCCATGGCCGACTTCCTTCGCTGGGACCGGCTGCTGCGGATCTCAGCTTGTCCCAGACCAGGACTTTCGCAAGACGAGCCCGGCCGCGCTGCTACCTGCGCGCGCTGACGACGCTGACGACGTTGGCGGCGACGATCGCCGCGATGCTCAGCCACTCGAGCACCTGCAGGTTCTGGCCGAGGAACACCAGCCCCACGGCGGCCGCCAGAACCGGGTTGATGCTCATGAAAATGCCGAAGAAGTGCGCCGGAACCCGCCGCAACGCCAGCATGTCGATCAGGAACGGCACGGCAGAGGAGAGGATGCCCGCCGCGGCCGCGCAGCCCAGCGCGGCCGCGGTCGGCGGATGCTGGATGAGCACCACGATGCCGACCGGCACGAACAAAAGCCCCGACAGCCCGGCCGCGGCCGCCGTGCCCTCCGCGCCGGGCAACCGGCGGCCCACCGAGCGGTTGAGCAGGATGTAGGACGCCCAGCACGCCGCGGCCAGCAACGCCAGCCCGATACCGAAGTAATCCGTCGTCGGCTGCGGCCTGGTCAGCGCCACCACGCCCGCAGCGGCGATCACCGCGCACCCCAGATCCACCACGCGCCGCGAGGCGGCCAGCGCGACCACCAGCGGGCCGACGAACTCCAGCGTCACCGCCAGGCCGAGGCCGATGCGGTCGATCGCGCTGTACAGCGACAGGTTCATCGTCGCGAACACCGCCGCCAGCGCCAGCACCGGCTGCCATTGGCGCCAGGTGAACGCCCGCAGCCGAGGCCGCCCCACCGCCAGCAACGCGGCGGCGGCCATCCACTGCCGCACCGCCACGACTCCGGCCGGCCCGATCACCGGGAAGGCCAGCGATCCGATCGCCGCACCGACCTGATTGGACAGCCCGCTGCCGAACATCATCGCGATTCCCGCGTAGCGGCCGCCGTTTTCCGCGGCGGGCACCGGGATTGCTGCGGGCTGCCGCGCGTGCGCTGTCGTCTGCATGCACCAGAGCCTGCGCCGCCGCGATGCTTCCGCAAAATGCATCTGACGCGCTAGCTATACGCTTTGGTTATGGATGTGGAGCTGCGGCAGCTGCGTTGCCTGGTCGCGATCGCCGACGAGGGCACCTTCACCGACGCCGCCATCGAACTGGGCGTCTCGCAGGCGGCCGTCTCCCGCACGCTGGCCTCGCTGGAAACCGCCCTCGGCGTCCGGTTGCTGCGCCGCACCAGCCGCGAGGTCGTGCCCACCGCCGTCGGCACACAGGTCATCGCCCGCGCCCGGCGGCTGCTGGCCGAGGCCGACGACCTGGTGCGCGACGCCACCTCCGGGCACACCCGGCTGCGCGTCGGCTACGCCTGGTCGGCCATGGGCCGCCACACGGTGGACTTCCAGCGCCGGTGGCCCGCGCTGCGCCCGGACGTCGAACTGCACCTGGTCCGCACCAACTCCGCCACCGGCGGGCTCGCCGAAGGCGCCTGCGACATCGCCGTGGTGCGCACCGAACCCGACCAGCGGCGCTTCGACGGCGTCATCGTCGGCCTGGAACGCCGGTTCTGCGCCGTGGCATCCGACGATCCGTGGGCCCGCCGCCGCTCCATCCGGCTGGCCGAGATCAGCGAACGCACACTCGTCATCGACCGCCGAACCGGCACCACGACCACCGAACTGTGGCCGCCGGAGAACCGGCCCACCGTCGAATACACCCACGAACTCGACGACTGGCTCACCATCATCGCCACCGGCCGCAGCGTCGGCATCACCGCGGAGAGCACCGTCGCCCAATACCCGCGTCCGGGCGTGGTCTTCCGGCCGCTGCGCGACGCCGCGCCCATCGCGGTGCGCCTGATCTGGTGGCGCGACGACCCGCACCCCGCCGCGCGAACCGCCGTCGCCCTGCTCACCGACCTCTACCGGTCGTAGCCGCAGGCCACGCCTCAGCGGCTCACGGCAGTCTCCCGCTCCACACGCGACAACTTCTCGGGATTGCACACGCGGTAGAGGCCGGTGACGGAGCCGTTGTCGACCCGCACCGCCAGCACCCCGTCGGATCTCCCCGACGATTCGGACGAGCAACCCCGGGCCACCATTGACCGGCGCTGCATCCACCCCGTCAACACCTGGCTCGTACCTACGAACGGCGTCGCTTCTCGCTGATGTGACCACCGGCGAGCTCGTCGAGCACGAATCGCATGCGCTGGTCGACCGTCGTTCGCGGCAGGTGCACGAGTTCGTAGCCGTAGTCGGTGTAGGCGGCGATCATGTGCTCGTAGGTGCGTTCGGCCTCAGCCGGGGTTTGCTTGCGTGCGCCGTCCTGCCGGTAGATCTCCGGCCAGAACGGGGCGATCAGCACGCGGTTGCGGTACCGGAACCGCCGCGCGGCGGCGTCTACATGCGTGGGCACCGGCAGCCCGCTCAGCCGCAGGTAGCCGACGATGTCGGGCAGGCCGCGGTCGAAGATCACCGGTCCGCGTCGCCGGCGGGCCTGCCGGTAGGAACGCATGTCCCGGCCGAGCATCAGCTCGGCGAACAACGCCCGGTCCGCCCAGGGCAGCCCGCGGCCTCCGGTGGCCAGCTGGTCGGCGATGACGCCTCGGCCCGCCTCCGGTGAGCAGGCGTGTCCGGCGGCGGCCAGCCGCTCGACGAGCGTTGTTTTGCCCGCCCCGGGGCCACCTGTGATCACGACGAAATCTTCCGGCGACAACATGCCGACCTCCACGATCGAACCTCATCACGGTCGCGAACGGACGTGCGGTGATTGTTGTCGCCGGATGCGGCGGGAACGCCGGGGCGAGCACGGCGTGAACGGCCACTGGAGCAGGCCTGGCACAGATCCTAGCGGCAGGTTCTGGCGGTGGCGATGAGTTTCGCGGCCCGGTGCGGTCCAACCATCCGAGGCACTTGCCGGCCGGAGGTGCCTCGGATGCTGGGGCCGTGTCCGAGGTCGCGCATTCGGTTGCAGGGGGTACTGCGCGGCTCTCGGACCGGCCCTAGCGCTCGTGGTGTCGCCGGGCGCGGTGGGCTAGCGCGTCGACGGCATCGCGCACCTCGTGGACCGGCATCTGCATGGCCTGCTCGCCGACGGTCACCTCGATGCGGCTGCGGTCGGGGTGGGTCGTGGTCCACGAGCGCATGTACAGCCGCATTCCGCCCTCGTCGACCAGTTCCGCGTGCGCGGAGTCCAGCGCCGCGCACGACGCGTCGAAATGCACGTGGAACAGCGGAGTCTGCGGCGGGCGAGGGACGACGTCGACGCCGGGCAGGTCGACCAGGGCGGCGGCGAGTTCGCGGGCCCGCATCCAGTAGTCGTGCATCCGGGGCAGCCAGGCATCGAGCCCTGCCTCGGCCGACACCGCCAGCGGCCAGGCGTGGCGCAACTGGCCGCCCAGCCGGGCCCGCCACTCCCGGGCGTGCTCGATCATCGCTGCCGGGCCGGCGAGCACCGCGCCACCGAGACCGCCCAGGCTCTTGTAGAGCGAGACGTAGACGGTGTCGAACAGCGCCGCGATCTCGGCGTGGCTGCGTGCGTAGTACGGCCGCGCCTCCCAGATGCGGGCACCGTCGAGGTGCGTCGCCGCGCCGCGCTCGCGGGCCCACGCCGTCTGCGCCACCAGGTCGTCCCATTCCGGCAGCAGACCGCCGAGATCCCGCTGCGGCAGCTCCCACAGCACCGCCGCCAGCGGCTCCCGAACGTTTTCCAGGTCGTCGAGGGTCAGCAGCCGGTCGTGGTCGCCGAGTTGCTTGCCGATCAGCTGGTGCACGACCGCATAGCCCTTGCGTTCGTGCACCTCGATGTGGGCGCGCGGATGGAAGCCCACCACTCGCGTCGTGCGCGCGTCGGCGTGCAGGCGCAACGCGATCTGGGAGGCCATCGCGCCGGTCGGCATGAACACCGCCCGTTCCTTGCCCAGCAGAGCGGCCATCCGCTCTTCAAGGCGTTGCACCGCGCCGCCGCGGCCGTACTCGTCGGCCTGCTCGTCGTCGACCAGCGGCAGAGATCGGAGTCGATCGGCGGGCGCCTGCAGCCGCGGGTCGTGCATCGCCAGTGTGCGGATGGAAGGGTCGATCATGCGGGCATGGTATGCGGCCAGGACGACATTCCCGCCGTCACAGGTAGGTGGCCAGCAGGTCGTCCACCGAGTACATCAGCTCGGTGCGGCCACCGAAGAGCTCGTGCAGGCGGGCGGCGTGCTCGCGCATCGCGGCGTCGAAGTCCGCGGCACCGCCGTAAAGCCGGGCCGCGCCGTCGATGAGCTCGGGCAGGTCGGCGTCGATGCGGGCCGCGGACATGCTGGGCGAACGCGGGCCATCGTCGTCGACGGGCTCGGGTGTGTTGCCCAGCATGACGTAGCACGGGAAGCGTTCCAGGTCCGGTAGCACCGAGTAGAACGGCACTCCGGGGTTGAAGTAGTACTCCGCCCAGTCGTTCCCGGCCAACGTCAGCCACGGGGTGCCCACGGCCATCGCGGCGAACGCGAACCCGGTGTGCGGCGAGAGCAACATGTCGCAGCGCTGCATCGCGGCCAGCTGCCGGTCCAGCGGAACGTCCAGCGCCCACACCGCGTTCGGGACGGTCGCGGCCAGCGCGTCGAACTCCGCGCGCGTGAAGCCGGTGCTCGTGCGGCCGTCGTCGGCGAGCTTGCCGGTGAAGCACACCCGCGCCTGCGGCCACCGTTCGGTGATGGCGCCGAGGATCCGCTGCCACGACGCCAGTGACGGGTAGCGCCACCGTTCGGCGCTGCCGCCGGGCAGCACCGCGATGGTCGGCGCGTCGTGCTGCGGCAGCAGCTCGGCGGCCCAGTCGCGCGCTGCGGCCGGCAGGTCCAGCCGCAGCTGGTTGCGCGGCTGGTAGGACGGCTTGGGCGCGCCGACCTGCGTGTGTCCGCCGGTGGTGCGGAAGTGCTCGGCGGACAGCTCGTAGTAGCGCTGCAGGCCGGGGAAGAAGTCGTGCTGCCACTTCTGGTGGCCGCGCGGATCGTCGGCGACCCAGTCCCACTCGGCGGGGATGTGCGCGAGGACGTCGGCCGGCGGCGGCTCGAACACATCGATGTCCACTGTGTACACCTCGTCGATCGCGTCGCACCAGGTGGGCAAGTCGACCGCGGTGGCGGAGTTGAGCACCACCGCGATGCGGCGATCCGGGTTCGCGCGGCGATATCCCAGGCAGTACTGCAGTGCTTCCACCACGTGCCCGACGGGATGGCAGTAGACGAAGTTGACCAGCACGGACTCTTCTTGCACGAGGTCAACCCTACGAACGCGGGCAACCGGTTTTCCCGCCGCCGCTACAGCCCGCCGGCCACCCGCAGCACCGCTCCGCTGGTGTAGGCCGACTCCGGTCCGAGCAGCCACCCGATCGCCGGGGCGATCTCGTCGGGCTCCCCGGCACGCCCGAACGGCACGCGGGCCACCGCCGTATCGATGCGTTCCGGCGCTCCCGCGCCGGCGTGGATGTCGGTGCGCACCAGGCCCGGAGCGACGGCGTTGACGCGCACGCCCTCGTCGGCGAGTTCCTTGGCCAATCCCACGGTCAGCGCATCCACGGCCGCTTTGGCGCCGGCGTAGTGGACGTACTCGTGCGGCGAGCCGAGCGTCGCGGCGCTGGAGGAGACGTTGACGATGGCTCCGCCACCGCCGCCGCGACGGGTGGACATGACCTGCGCGGCGCGACGCGAACAGAGCACCGTGCCGAGGAAGTTGACGTCGATGACTTGGCGGATCACCTCGACCGGCGTGTCGGCCAGGTCGCCGATGTGGGCGGTGAGCCCGGCGTTGTTGACCAGCCCCGTGACCGGCCCCAGCTGTTGCGCGGCCTCGGTGAACAACCGGTCCACATCGGCCTCGCGGCTGACGTCCCCGCGCACCAGCACGCACCGGGCGCCGTGCCCGCGGGCCTCGGCCGCGACGTGCTCGGCGCCGCTGTCGTTGCCGCGGTATCCGAGCACGAGGTCGTGGCCGGCGCGGGCCAGCCACGACGCCGTGGCCGCGCCGATACCGCGACTGGCTCCGGTGATGATCGTGATGGGGCGGTTCATGCGCCGATCATGACATCCGCCGGACCTGGCCTCGCCGACAGCCGTGCGAAATTCGGTGGCCCGTGGCCGTTCTGAGCGGGAAGACTGTCCCATATGGACACCAGCCCCGCAGACGTCACCGAGGTGATCAGCCGGCTGCGACGGGGTCGGCGCGTGAAGTTCCTGTACTTCTGGGGTCACCGGCCCGAGCGCGACGGCCACATCGGGCGCGGCTGCCTGAGCCAGTGGTGGCCCGCGCCGTTCACGGTGGACGGCCGGAGGTTCGCCACCGCCGAGCACTACATGATGTGGCGCAAGGCGATGCTGTTCGGCGACACCGGCAGCGCGGAGAAGATCCTGCAGGCGTCCCATCCTCGCCAGGCCAAGCAGCTGGGGCGTGGCGTGCGCGGATTCGACCAGCGCCGCTGGGAGGAGCGCCGCTACGAGATCGTGCTGACGGCCTGCGTCGAGAAGTTCGGCCAGAACCCGGACCTGCGGGAGTTCCTGCTCGGCACCGGCAACCGAGTCCTGGTGGAGGCCAGCCCGGTCGATTCGATCTGGGGCATCGGCCTGGCCGTCGACGATCCGCGCTGCGAGAACCCAGAGCAGTGGCAAGGCCTGAACCTGCTGGGCTTCGCGCTGGGCGAAGCCCGCGCCCACCTCACCCAGCAGCCCTGACCCGAGCCGGACAAAGGAGTCAGAAGAGCGTCAGCTGCGCGGGCATCGACCGCGACGCAGACCCGCCCGTGGTCGACGGCGTGCGCGTGGTCGACGAATCCTTTCCTCACCGTGGAGCTGGTCGACGAGCAGAGTCCACGCCCCGGGACTCCCGTCCGGCCGATACCGGCTGGAGGGCAAAGGCTCACTCAGCCAATCTCCGCAAGACACATTCCGCAACTGCCGGGTTTATTGCTGCTTTACAGAAGCTGAACAATTGACGACGACCGCCAGCGGGAATGTTAGGACAATCACCCATTCTTCCTCTCGCTTGCGCCACGACAATCTTCTCCATGATCCTTTTCGGGTATGGCAGTCGATAGACCGCGACGCGTATGAGGAGGCAGCAGATTGGACCGCGTTTCGGTGGACTCCGGACAAATTGCGGGAACAGCGAGGGCTCTCCGCGACGTAGCCGAAGGTATGCGCAGTTCGGGCGATCAGTTCGCAGACAGCTTCCAGGGAAACGGATACGGGAACCTGCCCGAATCCGACGAGGCCACAGCGCAGACCCGGGCGGTCGTGCAGGCCGTCCTCGATGGGGTGCGCGGGCAGGCGGACGAGTTGCTGAGGCACGCGGACGCGCTGGACCGGCAGGCCTCGGATTACCGGTCAGCCGAGAACCATGCCGAGCAAGCCGCCACCAGACTGGGCCTCGGTCAATGAGTTCGGAAGGCGAGCAGAACGCGGTCAACGGAGAGGGTTCATGACCTACGACGCGGCGGCGATGACCGGCGACCCCGCCGTGCTCGGAGCGCAGGCGCAGGCCTGGAGCACGCTCGCCGCAGCCCTGCGCAGCCACGAGGCGGACCTTCAGTCCCGGCTTGCCCATTCGCAGACGGGTAGCGGCTGGACCGGCCCCGCAGCGGACGCCTTTCACAACGCGACCGACGGCCTCACCGGGCGCATCGACGCGCTGTCCACCTTCTGCGAAGAAATGGCGCAAGCGCTGGGTCACCACGCGCAGCAGCAAAAACAGATTTCGGAGATTCTCAAAGAAATCGCAATTCAGATCGCGACACTGGTCGCCTACATTGCCGCGGCGGCATTCTTTCCGGCGCTGATTGCGACTGCGGAAGCATACATCGCGACGCTGGTCGCGCAGTCGAACCGCATGCTTGCCCTGCTCGCCCAGATACTCGCCACACTCACCCGTTGGCTCGCCTCGGTACGGGCCGCCGTTCAGCGGCTGGCGGCGTCGAGCTGGCAGGGGGAGAGCTTCAGCTTCGGCTATGGTCGCGCGCTGGTCGAGAGTTTCCGCGACTTCGCCATCGACATCGCCGCCAGTAGCACGGCAGCGGGGATCACAGGCAAAGACATCAACCCGGAACACCTGTTCACCAACGCGGCGATCAGCTTCGGCGTCGGAGGCGTCTTCGGCGGAGTAAGCGCCAGCGGACTGAAAAGGAAGCTCGACAGCTCGGGCGAGATCTTGCGCGCGCCGGATGGACGGCCTGCTTTCGTGCCTTTCAGCGGTCAGATCGACGACGCTGTGCAATCGCTGCGGTGGAACTCGCCGGGTCGGCGGCAGGCCACAACGCCGCCGGAACCGAACTCGCCTGTCCCGCGCCCCCATGCACACCGAGAACAGGCAATCCGGAGGCTCGACGATGCTCGGGCCAACGCCCGCGAGCTTGGCTTACGGGGAAACCCGCGCGAACACCGCCACCTCATCGGCGAGGTGGACGCCGCGCACAAACATGCCTCCGACGCCCGCGAGAAGCTCTCCGCCGCACGATCTGCGCTGCAGGGCGCGGAAAACAGCGAGGCAGAAGCCCACACGGCGTTGCAAGCAGCGCGGGGCCGCGTCGACCACGCCGAACAGCGACTGTGGCGTGCGGAAAGCCTCCTCGCCGTCTACCAGCGATCGGGAAACCAGCGCTGGCAGGACGATGCGGAGACTTTCGTCCGGGAGGCCAGAACGGAGCACCACGCCGCCACCCAACAGGTGACCGCATTGCGTGAACAGCACGACCGAGCGGTGCAGGCACTCGACACGACACGTGACTCGACGGGCGTGGCGCTTCGCGAGGTGGAGCAGACCGAGGACGTCGTCAACGAGCTGCGGCGGATGCTGGCCGCGTCGAACGAAGTCAGGGCGGCGGCGATCCAGTTCAACATGCATGGCACCTTCGACGACAAGCTGCGAGAGGTGTGGCGACACAACGACTGGCAGGACTCCTTCGGCACCGCCAAGCCCTGGCAGTCAATCGTCTTTCACGAGAGCGTGCGCGACATCGCCAAGGGCGCGTCCGGCTCCGCCGCACAGTCGGCAGCTGGAATCGCGAACGGCAGCCGGGACCCGGGCACCACTGGGCGTGACGTTCTTATCGGTGCGCTTGCCGGCGGCGTGCGCGGGGTTGCCGTTGGCTCCGCCAGCAACCGAGCATTTCCCGACATGGGCCTCGAAGAAGTGCTCTTTCGAATCGGTTTGAAGTCCACCGAAAGTTTCACCCGTGAACAAATCAATGGGCCGCGATGAGCCCTTTCGCCGCGCCCTGACCGGAGACACTTGTCGCGGTCTGTGACACGTCCTGGACGCTGCGCATAGCCAACCCGCCACACGTGGTCATTCATCGAACACGGCCCCGGCAAAGGTCCACCCGCTGATCAGCCCACTTGGCCAGTGTGAGCAGGGAGGCGGCCGGGTCGGAGTAGCGCCGCGAGCCGGGCACGAACACATCGCCGGGGCGCAGGCCGTCGCGCAACGCCAGCAGCGTGCACAGCTCCCAGTAGTGCCGGTAGGCGGTGACGGTGGCGTTGAGGTCCCGCAGGATCTCCACCGCCTCCAGTAGTTCGGTGGCGCCGGCGAACCCGACCGCATCCTGCGGGGTGAACTGCCGCAGGTACCCGTACGAGCCGTCCAGCGCGGCCAGATGCCCGTGATCCCGCGGCAACGGGGGCTGGGCGGCCGACCGCGCGTCGCTGCTGGACAGTAGCCGCGGGGCATCGTCCAGGTGCTACCAGCTTTGCCCGCCCCTCATGCCATCCTCGGATCATGATCAACGCGGAGACGGTCGAGGACCGGTACGACGACGATGAGCCGCCCCCCACCCCGACGCCCACCACCCCTGCCGAGTGGGACGGCCTGATCACCGAATGGGACCAGATCCGGCATGGCTACTACCTCGGTAATGCGCCGGGCACGGTGCTGGAGTGCGCAAAGAATCTCGAGGCGAGCGTGGCGGCCGGCGGGCCGGATACAGCGCTGTGGACGCTCGGGCTGGTGCTGATAGGCCCTTACGTGATCTACGCCCGCCCGGATGCGGCGGCCGAGGCTCGCGTGCTGGAGGCGATGGGCGCCGTCGAGCGTGTTCTCGGGCAGACGTCCTGTGGACATGAGGCGCATCCGTGTGACGACATGCCGTTCGATGTCGAGCTGGACAACTTCCGTTCGGTCCTGAAGATGCTGGCTCATCCGGAGTGGGACGCCGCCCATGAGGCCGACCTGGCCGATGAAGAGAACTGGCCCGACGAGGAGGCAGCACAGTCCTGGTACGAGGGCAGGATGACGCGGGAGATATGGGCCTGCCCGCGAAATCTGGCCGGGTTCGCCCGCGCCTTTTCCAACTGATGCCAGGGCCCGGGTCTGGATCGCCGAATGCTCACTCGTGGCGGTCTCCCGGCCGCAGCAGGCTCAACGCGACGGGCACCACGAGGTCGCCGACAGCGGAAAATCGGGCGGATTTGGCTGGCATGGGGTTTCGTTAGTCAGGGCTGAGGCAGGGTGTCGGTCTCGGCGGCGTTTACCTCGCCGTGGACCACGGCGAGGCTGACGCCGACGCCGCGGGAGATCTCGCGAAGGGACTGGTCTTCGGCGCGGCGGGCGAGGATTGCGCGTCGCTTGTCGTCGTCGACCACGCGGGGGCGTCCGCCCTTGCGTCCGTTCCGGGCGGCGGATTCCAGGCCGTTGCGGGTTTTGCGGGCGATGTCGCGGCGGCGGTCTTCGGCCAGCGCGAGCGCCAGGTCGAGGATCAGGCTGCGCTCGGTGTGTTCCCCAGCGGCGATGCCGTCCAGGATCTTGACCGCGACGCCTTGCTCGAACAGATCGTTGAGTACGATCAGGCCTTCCAGGAGGTTGCGGCCGAGCCGGTCGGCTTCCTGGACGGTGAGCATGTCGCCGGGCCGCATGTAGTACAGCGCGGCTTGCAGGCCGGGGCGGTCGGCGACCTTGAGCTTGCCGCTGATCTTCTCCTCGAACACCTTCACTCAGATCGGGTCGGGATCGTCGTGCTGCCGTTGGGTTTCCTGCTTGCTCGTGCTGACGCGCACGAGCCCGACCAGCGCCATGCGTCACCTCCAAGCGTTCGGCAAACGTGTTCGACATGAACCAGTCCCCGCCATGCTCTCGACCCGAGACAGGCGTGTTCGCATTCATTTTCGGTTGCTCAGGCGAAATCAGTTGGCGGGCTTGCCGAACCAGCGGGAGAGGTGGTCGTCCAGGTCCTGCTGATCGTCGCCGATCCAGGCGACGTGGCCGTCGGGGCGTAGCAGGACGCACGGAACATCCAGTACCGCAGTGGGATCCGCGAGGTAATCGACCCGGTCTGACCAGCCGCCGACGGTCAGGCGTTCGGTGCGGTCCAGCAGCAGGCCGCGGCCGCGATGCAGCAGACCGTAGAGGTGGCCTTGTTTCACGTCGATGTCGCGCAGGCGGCGGCCGAGCAGGTCGGGGCCTTCGCCGAAGTCGTAGCGGATACCGATCGCGGTGATCTTCTCGATCAGATAGCGGTTCACCTCGTCGAAGTCCATCAGTTCGGTGAGCAGCCTGCGCACGGCCTGCGGGCCCGGTTCGGTGGACAGCAGTTCCATCTGGGCGCGGGTGTTGTCCAGCACGTCCTCGGCGACCGGATGACGTTCGGCCTGGTAGGTGTCCAGCAGTGTTTCCGGCGCCCAGCCGCGGATCTGTGCGGCCAGTTTCCAGCCGAGGTTGAACGCGTCCTGAACGCCCAGGTTGAGGCCCTGTCCGCCGGTGGGTGGATGGATGTGTGCCGCATCGCCGGCCAGCAGCACCCGCCCGATCCGATAACGTTCGGCTAGCCGGGTGGCATCCCCGAAGCGGGACAACCAGCGCGGGGAGTGCACGCCGAAATCGGTTCCGGCGATGGTGCGCAGCTGTTGTTTGAAATCCTCGAGGGTGGGCGGTTCCGCGCGATCGCTGACTCCCGCGACGGGGACTACGAGGCGATAGACCCCAATGCCTGCGGGCCTGAGACTGAAAATCTTGTTGGTCTCGTGGATTTCGGTCACCTTGGCGGCGATCTCCTCCTGCGGCACACCCACTTCCATCTCGCCCATCAGCGTCTCGGTCCGCGAGGGCTCGCCGGGGAAGCCGACGCCGAGCAGTTTGCGCACCGTACTGCGCCCGCCGTCACAGCCGACGAGATAGCGCGAACGCAGCTGTTCGCCGTCGGCCAGCTCGACGGTCACACCCTCGTCGTCCTGCTCGAAATCGGTCACCGCACAACCGCGCCGGACCTGCGCACCCAGTTCGGTCGCATGTTCTTCGAGCAGGTGAACGATGACCGGCTGCGGGATGCCCAGCAGATAGGCATGCGCGGAATCCAGGTCCTCGGGCGCGGGTTTGGTGATGGCGGCGAAGAATCCGCCGGCCGGACGCTGTCTTCCGTGTTCGAGAATGCGATCCAGCAGTCCGCGCATTGCCATCAGCTCGATACTGCGAATATGCAGACCGACTATGCGGACGAACGACACGGGCTCGGTTTCCTTCTCCAGAACGAGTACCCGCACATCGTGCAGCCGCAGTTCGGCGGCCAGCATCGCGCCAGTCGGCCCGCACCCGACAATGATCACGTCGAACATGAGGGGCGCGTGATCAGCGCCGGAGGCCGGCGACCGGAGTCCAGGGACGTCGCCCATGGTGAAGTCGCGCTCGACCGTATCGTTCGACGACGGCTCGGCGGTGGACTGCGGAGAGTGCATAGGTGTTGCCTTTCGGGAGTGCCTTGTTGGCGAGGCGCTCCCGGCGATACCTACGTCAATCGCCCGACCGTGACGGGAAGGGGGAGTACCCACATCGATACAGCGTTCATGGGTCTCACCTCCTCGGGCGGTGTCACGGTCCACTGCAAGCTACAAGCCCGAGCATCACCCCGTCCAATCCTTTCCCAGCCACGTGGTCACGACTCCGAACGGGCCTGTGCGGTTGCAGGGCGAATCCGGCGTGGCGGCCCGGCTGGTCCCGGTCGACGGTCTGATCCTGGCTGCGACTTTCCGTTCCGCTGCTACATCAACCCCGCTACCGCCAAAAGCGGGAAGTCCGCTCCACCTGCGATTTCGGTCCGGTTCTGTACAGGGTGATCTTGCCCAGGTCCCGGATCCGGGGCGAGCGCTTGAGGACAGGGTGCCGGACCCGAAGACCGGGGTCAGCGGCAGCTTCTGGTGGTGGCTGATCAGCACCGCGATCAGGTTCCGCTTCAACTCCGGGCTGCGGGCCTGCTTGCCGCCGGCGCGGGTGAAGCAGTCCAGGAACCCAGTGCGCTTGTCCATCTCGATCAAAAGCGACACGATCGGCGCGAACGGCAGCATCTCGGTCAGCTCCGCCTTCAGCGCCAACGCCTCGACCAGGAGGCCCTACGTCGACAGCGGGGAGATCACCAGATCACCCTCGTCGTCCAAGCGGACCGGGCCGTCGCCCTCAGCCAGGGTCTGTTCCAGCTCGCCCAGCGCGGTGTGCAACTCGTCTTCGACCTCGGCCAAGCCCTTGGCGGCGTCGGTGGGTTTGCCGGCCAGACGGCAGAACTCCGCCCGCTGATCAGCCCACTTGGCACCCCCCTGGTCCTCATCGCGCTCGCCAGCGGTAGCGCGATCACCACCGCAGCACTGCAGGCCTTCAACCTGACCAACTGACATTCCGCTCCGCGCCTTCGTGGCCGGCTCAGGTCAACGACGTCGTCGACGGCGAGCGGGTGTGGTCTGGAAATCGCGTTTCCAGGCCACCGCTTTGCCCAGAGGGCCGTCCTCCGCACGATGGACGATCTTGTCGGTGATGCCGTAGGTGAGGCAGTAGGCAAGTAGCCCGACGGCGGTGTCGGCCCACTTGCTGGTTCCCTCGGCCGGCGGGTTCGAGGACCTCGCGCAGGTACGCAAACCAGGCGGGGTGGGTGAAATCCCCGGTTCCGGCCAGGGTGCTGCCCTTGCGGCGCGCCCACCAGGTCAGATGCTCGATGTCGCAGTCCGCGCTGCAGGCGCGGGAGTACTTCGAGTGGCTGTGCAGATCGGCGTAGAAGCGCACCCGGCGATCTTGCCAACAGATCACCGGTGCCCGGTCGCCCGCCGTCGAGCGGGTGCTCGGTGGCGGGCGGCCGGGCGCGACGTCGCCGCCGGTCAGCCTTCCGGCAGGCTCCGGTCCACCAGGTCGTCGATGATCTTGTCGATGCCGTACGGCTCGAGCAGCTCGGGGACCGTGAGGTCGTCCACGATCACGCCGAGCATGGCCAGGTAGAGCTGCAGCACGGTGGCGCGGTCGCCGGGGAGGCCGACGTCGAGGTGCCAGTCGATGTTGCTCTTGAGCATGTCGGCGAAGGTGCCGGTCAGGTCGTCCTGCAGCTCCGGGCGGCGGGTGGCCTCCAGGCGCAGTTCCAGCATGGCGAGGTGGCTGCTGCGGTCGCCGCGCATCCGCTCGACGAGCTGGCGCAGCAGCGTGGCCGTGAGCTCGCGGGTGGGCTGGGCCTTCATGGTCTCGGCCATCTCGACCGGGTCCGGTGTGAGGCGCTCGTGGGTGCGGGCCATGATCTGCCGGAGCAGCTCGGCGCGGTTGGCGAAGTAGTTGGTCGTCGTGCCGGTCGGAACGCCCGCCTCCTTGTCCACGGAGCGCAGGGTCAGCCCGCGCGACCCGTCCCGCGCGAGGACCTCGATCGCGGCATCCAGCAGCGCCGTGCGGCGGGCGGAGTTCTGTCGCATGTCGATCTCCCGAAACTCGTTGACACCACTGTGAGTGCAGTACTACGTTTTGACCACTGCACCCAGAGTACCTCACTTGGAGTCAAAAGAGAGGAACCGAGTTGCGAGTTCACCCGAAGCACCGGCACCACCCGCAGCAGGCCCCGATGCCGCGCTCCGCCCCTCGCCCCCGGCCGCTGCCCAAACCCGACACCCGCAGGTAACGCATGCGACCCCCGCCATGGCGCGGGGCCCAACGACCACAACCGCATGGGAGATCAACGTTGAAATTGCTTCAGACCACCACCCTGCTGTCCGCCACGATGGCCTGCGGGCTGATGGCCGGGCTGTTCGCCGGCTTCGCCTACGCGGTCATGCCCGGCCTGGGCCGTTCCTCCGACCGCACCCTGGTCGAGGCCATGCAGAACATCAACAAAGCCATCCTCAACCCGGCCTTCCTGGTGCCCTTCATAGGCGCGATCCCGCTCATCGCCCTGGCCGTGATCCTGGCCTGGCGCGGGCAGGGACGACCGGCGTTGCCGTGGCTCATCGCCGGGCTGGTGCTCTACCTCGTCGCGTTCGCCATCACCCGCGCCGTCAACGTTCCGCTCAACGGCCAGCTCGCCACGGCCACTTCCGACCTCGCCGCGGCCCGCGGCGCGTTCGAGAAGACCTGGGTCACCTGGAACATCATCCGTGCCCTCGTGCACACCGCTGCATTCGTCTGCCTGCTGTGGGCCCTGATCGTCTACGGTGCCCACCGGCCCGACGACGACCAGCCCACCGCGCTGCACGCCGGCCACGAGCATTCCATGGTCGTCCCCGGCCGCTGAGCGGCATCGGCCACAGTGGACGGGCTCGTCGATGCGGCGGACTACCAGTGCGCGGGGTGGGAAAGCGCCGGGGGCAGCTTCGTGGCGGTGTCGCCCTTGGCGGCGTTGAGCTGGGCCTGGGTGAGGAAAATCGCGCCGGTGAGGTCGGCGCCGCGCAGATTCGTGTCGCGGAAGTCCGCGCCGATCACGTCGGCCGAGCGCAGGTCGGCGCCGCGCAGGTCAGCCGCGATGAGGTAGGCGCCGCGGAGGTTGGCGCCTCGCAGGTCGGCGCCCCGCAGCTTGGCTCCGATGAGGTCGGCTCCCCGGTGGTTCTTCTTGCGGCCCGCGACCTTGGCCCGCACGAGCTCGCTGGTGCGCAGCAGCAGAGCGTTGATGTCGTGGCGACGCGCCGCGACATCAACCTCGGTGAGCTCATCGGCGCTGCCGCGAGTCAGTGCTTCGGTGTCCTCCAGCGCCTTGCGGAGATCGTCGTGCACGGGCTCGGCCGCCGGGAGGGTCAGTGCTTCGGTGAGGTACCAGAGCAGCTCGTGGAGCTGGCGCATCACCGGGAACACCGCGAACATCTGCTTGGCGGTGCGCGGGGCCTGCCGCCAGTTCGTGCCGCCGAAGGTGACCTGGGAGACCTTCTGCCCGGCGCCGAAGCAGTCGAAGACGGTGCAACCGGGAAAACCCCGCTCGCGCAGCTGCGAGTGGATGCCGCAGCGGAAGTCCTCCAGGAGATTGGTGCACGGCTGCCCAGCGTCCTTGTTCACGGCGAAGTCGGCCGAAGCGGCGAAGGGCAGCGCCACGCAGCACAGCCCGAAGCAGTTCGCGCAGTCGGCGCGCAGACTGCCATCGGCGGTTGGGGCTTGGTGCTGATCGGACAACGTGCGTGATCTCCTGCCGCGAGGTGTTCTCCCCGCATTCTCCCCGACCAGGTGCGGCGGGCCGGACCAGGCCCCGTTGCGGCCGCCGCAGGTCGCGGCGCGGGGCGTCGGGCGGTCGCGGCCGTCTCGGCCGGGCGGCGACGTGCCCCGCCAGCAGGTCCGACGTGCCGCCGGCCGCGGTTGATAACGTCCGCGGCATGGGTGAGCAGCAGGTGCGCGACGCGACGTCCGAGGAGCAGGCCGAGGGAGTGTGCCGATTCCCCGGATGCTCGCGGGAAATCGTGCGCACCGGCGGCCCGGGGCGCCCCTCGGAGTACTGCGACCTTCCCGAGCACACCCGTTGGCGTGCCTGGAAGGAACGGCAGCGCCTGCAAGCCGTGCAGGAACAAGCCGAGGTCTCGCCGGTCGCGGCCGTCGAGTACGACAGCGCGCGGCTGCGGGCCGAGGAGCTGCTGCGGCAGTACCGGCTCCTGTCGGAGCAATTGACCCGGAATCTGCGTGCCGGCATCGCCGAGCTCGGTACGATCGCTGATCCCAGTGCGGCCGAGGCACAGATCCAGGCGGCCCAAGCCGAAGCCGCACACCGCATCGCGCAGGCGGAGAAAGCCTTGGCCACCGCGCAGCAGCAGCGTCGCGACGCCGAACAGGCGCGCAGCGCCGCCGAGGCAGCGGCCGAGGACGCCACCGCAGCTGCGGAAGCCGCCGGGCAGGACGCCGAAGGCGCCCGCAAGGAGCGGGATGATGCCGTGGAGCAGGCACGCCAGGCCGAGCAGCGGGCACGGCAGGACATCGAGGCCGCGCGCAATGAAGCCGAGGTCGCTACCGCGGCGGCCCGCCGTGACGCCGAGCGGCAGATCACCGACGCGCGCAACGCCATCGAGCAGGCGAAGGCGAACGCGGCAGCGGAAATCCAATCGGCGCAGGAGGAAGCACGGCGGCAGATGGATGCCGCGGCGCAGCAGCAGGCGGCGGCGGTGGAACGGGCGGCGCGCGCGGAGCAAGCAGCGGAGACCGCGCAGGGACAGCTGGATGAGCTCAAGCGCGCAGCGGAGGAAGCGCGCGCGGAGGCGCAGCGCCAGCGCGACGAGCTCGCGGCGCTGCGCGAGCAGCAGGCCGCGGAACTGCAGCGGCTTCGGACGGAGTCCACGGAGCGGATGGAGGCCGAGCGCACCGCCGCCGCGCAGCGCGTGGCGGCGGTGCAGGACGCGCGGGAGCAATCGCTGGCACGCGCGGAGCGCGCCGAACGGCAGCTCGACGCAGCGACGGAGGAGCTGCGTGCCCTGCGGACAGCGGCGCAGCCGCCCGCGGAGCCGGTGGAGCCGGCTTAGCCGGCGGACGCCGGCGTTGGTCAGCGGGCAGGTTCTGCGGTGAACGGCCCGTCGGTGCGGAAGGCCAGCTCGGCGAAGCGTTCGCCGATGCGGCGGTGGGCGGCGGCGTCCGGGTGGAGCCGGTCGGGCAGCGGCAGCTCCGCGAAGTCCGCCTCGCCGTAGAGGTCGCGGCCGTCGAGGTGGTGCAGGTTCGGGTCGTCGGCCGCCCGCTGCTTCACGATGCGGGCGAGCTCTTCCCGGATGACTCCTAGCGTCAGCTTCCCGGCGGCCCGTTCTGCGGGGTCTCCGGTGGCCCGGAACTGCACCTTTCCGGCTCGCAGCGCGTCGACGTCGAACGCGCCGGGGCCGGGGGTGTCCTCGTGGATGGGGCACAGGATCGGCGAGACGACCAGCAGGGGCGCGGTGGAGTGCCCTTCGCGGATGGTGTCGAGGAAGCCGTGCACCGCCGGGGTGAAGGCGCGCAGGCGCATCAGGTCGGCGTTGACCACGTTGATGCCGATCTTGACGCTGATCAGGTCCGCCGGGGTGTCCCGCAGGGTGCGGGCGGTGAACGGATCGAGCAGGGCACTGCCGCTGAAGCCCAGGTTGATCAGTTCCACGTCGCCGAGGGAGGCGGCCAGCGCGGGCCAGATCGTGCTGGGACCGGCGGCGTTGGAACCGTGGCTGATCGAACTTCCGTGGTGCAGCCACACCTTGCGCTCGCCGGCCGGCACGGGCTCGACTGGGGCGTCGGTGTGCAGGGCGACCAGTTGCGTGATCTCGTTGTGCGGCAGCCAGATCTCGACCTGCTTCGCGCGGTCGGGCAGCCCGGTGAACCGGACGGTGCCGACCGGGCCGGGCCGGGTCTCGGCGGAGCCGGTGGTGATGTCCACGGTCACGACGTTGCCGCCTGGCGCGCTCGCCTGATCGGCCAGGCGGCCGTCGACGAGGAGGTCGTAGACGCTGCCGGGGCGAGGCGGGACGCCCTGGTAGACCATCTTGGTGGGGAGGACGTCCAGCTCGACGACCGTGGCCCGGGTGCGGAAGACCAGCCGCACGCCGGAGGGCTGGGACTCCGCCATGGCCAACTGCCCATCGGTGTACTGCGCGCGGGCCCAGGCGGGCAGCCGGTGCGGCAGCACTCCGTGCTCGGTGCGTTCCAGGTCGAGCGCGCCGCGCAGGAGGTCCGTGGTGATGGGGGTGGTGGCCCAGCCCGCCGGCCGGGGTGCGGGGGCGTCGTCGTGCTGGTGGTTCATGACCACAGCGTGTCAACTGGTTTCGTGATCCGCACCTGGTTTTCGGTCACCGGCTCGGCTCAGGGGTTCACGGCGGCCAACGCGTCGATCTCGACCAGCTGGTCGTCGTAGCCGAGGACCGTGACGCCCAGCAGGGTGCTGGGCGGGTCGTGGTCGCCGAAGTGGTCGCGCACCACTTCCCACGTCGTCACCAGGTCGGCCTGCCGCGTGGCGGCCACGTATACGGTCGTTTTGACCACATCGGACAGTTGGGCCCCGGCGTCGGCCAGGGCTGTTTCGAGGTTGCACATCATCTGGCGGGCTTGTGCGGCGTAGTCGCCGACCGCCACGGTCGCGCCGGCCTCGTCGAGTGGGCAGGCTCCGGCGGCGAAAACGAGCCGCGCGTCGGGTCGCACGACCGCGCCGTAGGCGTATTCGGCCACATCGGACAGGCTTCCACTGCGGACCAGTCGGAACGGATCGGGCATAACGCCAGCCTACTGGCAGATCGTCGCGATGATCCTTTCGCTCTCCGCGAAAAAAGAGTTGATCGTCCGAATAGTCTGTTTGGTGGTGGAGGGTCGCCGAGCGGGCACCGCTACCTGAATTCAATCCACAGTGGACGCGAACGGACTGGGAAGACGATGGAACCGCTGGGAGTGGTGGACGACCGGTTCGCCAAGGTTGCCGAGGTGTTCGCGCAGCTGCTGGCCACCGGCCGGGAGACCGGTGCCGGGCTGGTGGTGCGCTACGGCGGCGAGGAGGTGGTGCGGCTCTCCGGCGGGTGGGTCGATGCCGCGCGCACCAGTCCGTGGCGCGAGGACACGCTCGTGCACGTCTACTCGGTCAGCAAGCCGTTCGCCGCCCTGACCCTGCTCAAGGTGCTCGCCGACGCCGGGATCGCACTGGACACCCCGGTGGCCGAGCTGTGGCCGGACTACGCGGCGGCCGGCAAGTCGGCGACCACGCTGCGCCAGCTGCTCAGCCACCAGGCCGGGCAGCCGGTGTTTCCCGCCTCGGCCGGGGATCTGTTCGACGACGCCGGGCTGCGCGCGCAGCTGGCCGCGGCCGCGCCGGAGTGGCCGCCGGGCACGGCGGTGGCCGAGCACGGCCTGACCTACGGTCATCTGCTCGACGGCGTCGTGCGGGAGGTCACCGGGCGTTCGCTGGGCACGGTGTTCCGGGAGGACGTTGCGGGGCCGTTGGAGCTGGATGCCCACTTCGGGGTTCCCGACGCGGACCTGCGGCGGGTCGCGGACCTGGAGGTCGGCGACCCGGAGTCCTGGAAGTTCGGCGCACCGGGCGACCTGACGCATCGGGCGCTGGCGGAGCCGCCCGGTGCGCTGGACGTGGCGATGCACAACTCCGAGCGCTGGCGCCGCGCCGAGTTCCCCGCGATCGGCATGCACACCACCGCCCGGGCGTTGTGCGGGTTCTTCGCCGGGCTGGCCGATGCCGACGGCCCGGTGGCGGAGCTGCTGGGCGGGGAACTGCACGGGGAGTTCATCCGGCCGCAGGCGAGCGGATGGGACCTGTTCCTCGGTTTCGACGTGACGTGGACGCTGGGTTTGCAGCACTACGACGGCGAACTGGCCATGGGCGGGCTGGGCGGCTCGACGGCGTGGGTGTCGCGGAAACACGGCTATTCCTGCGCGTTCGTGACCCGGCACCTCGCCGGCCCGCACCGGATGATGGCGCTGGAGGAAGCCATCGAGTCGGTTTGGTGAACCCCGCTCCCGGTGCGGCAGGGCGCGCCGGGTGTCGTGGCGTTGGTATTGACTGGGCGCCATGGCAATCAAGATCGAGGACGCCACGGTCTCCGACGCCGAGCGGCTGACGCGGATCGTGCGGACCAGCAGCGCCTACGACGGGCACTATCGGGTGATGGTGGCCGATCTGGGCATCAGTGCCGAGTACCTGGCGGCGCACCTGGTGCGGGTCGCCCGTGATGAGTCAGGTGAGCTGCTGGGCTTCTACACCGTGATCGTCCCGGGACGCGGTGGCGTCGGCGAGGGCGAACTCGACTTCATGTTCGTCGACGACGCCGCGCAGGGCCGGGGCGTGGGCCGGATGCTCATCGAGGACGCCCGCGTGCAGGCGCGTGCCCGGGGTTTGCGGCGGGTGCACGTGGTGTCGCACCCGCCGTCGGAGGGTTTCTACCTGTCGGCCGGGGCCCGGCGCGTGGGGACGGTGCCCGCGGACGGTGCGATCACCTGGTCCCGGCCGCATCTGGTGCTCGAACTGTAGGCGGCCCCTACGGTGTCGACATGCGTATCTCACGTCTGCAGTTCGTGTCGGTGCCGGTGGCCGACCACGTCAAGGCCCGCGAGTTCTACGTCGATGTCCTCGGCTTCGAGTTGGTGGTGGACATCGCCGGCCCGCACGGCCAGTTCGTCATGGTCGCCCCGCCCGGCGCGCAGACCGGTGTGGTGCTGGTCGACTTCAGCGCCGACGGGCGCGACTTCGGCGGGCCCGTGCACCTGCAGTTCCGCACCGATGACCTCGACGCCGACGTCGCGGAGCTGCGCGCCGCGGGCGTGGAGGCCGGGAATCCGCAGGAGATGCCGTGGGGCCGGATGACGACGTTCACCGATCTCGACGGCAACCCGATCTCGCTGCTGCAGCCCTCGGCGATGGGAAACCGGCCGAGCTGACGCCCCACTGGTTCACCGCATGGCGCGCCAGGGTTCGCCGCCTGCCCGGTCGAGCCGGTCGCCGGGTGTTGCCCAGGTGCGCACCGGGGTTTCGCCGGGCGTGACCGGCGGCCAGCCGGGATCGCCGGTGCGGGCGAAGTCGCGCCAGGCGCGCATCATGCGCCGGGACAGTGCCCGGTCGTGGTCGTCGGGCGGGCCGCCGAGGAGGAAATCCGCCGCGTCGAGGTTGCCGAAGCTCAGCGGCACGTCGGCGCCGTGCCAGGCGTGGACTCCGCTGCGGCGGCGAGCGAAACGGGCCAGGTGCGCCCGGCCTCCGTACCGGGCGTGGTGCTCGGCCAGCCGCGTGCTGTGGGCCGCGAAGATCACGTCACCGAACAGCGCGAGATAGGCCTCGCGCGGCGAGGTCGCGAGAGCGAGATAGCGGTCGGCGACGGCGGCCGGGATGGCCATGGCACGGGCGAAGGCGCACAGCTGGGCATCGGTCTCGACACCCTTGATGGTGTCCAGGGCGTCGAACAGCCAGTACTCCTCGGTCGTGTGGCACACCAGCAGGTCAACGGCCGTGTCGTGCACTGTGGACAGTGGCGCCGCCGGCAGTGTGCGGCCGTCGACGACGGGGCCGAACAGGACCGGGTCGTAATGCCGTCGGGAATCTGGCCGCGGTGCGCCGGTGACGGCGGTCGCGGCTGCGACGAGTGCCTGGGGCGGGGCCGTCGCCGGGGTGGTGCCGAGTTGCGTGGTGATCTCGGCGGTGATGGCCGCGGCGGTGTCGGTGCTGAAGTAGGAGTCGGGGACGCTGTGGACGATGGCTCGCCGGAACAGCCCGCGTGCCTGCGGCATGACCAGCAGGCACGCCGCCGATCCGGCACCGGCGGATTGCCCGGCGACCGTCACGTTGCCCGGATCGCCGCCGAAGGCCGTGATGTTCTCGCGCACCCAGCGCAGTGCGGCGATCTGGTCGAGCAGGCCGCGGTTGTCGGTATGCGCGGGCAGGTGCCCGAACCCTTCGAAGCCGAGCCGGTAGTTGGCGGTGACCACGACGAGCCCGGTGGCGGCCAGGGCGGTGCCGTCGTAGTCGGGCTGGGCGGTGGAGCCGAAGGTGTAGGCGCCGCCGTGGATCCACACCAGCACCGGCAGCCGGTGCGCGGCCGGCGGTGCCCAGACGTTGAGGGAGAGCACGTCATCGTCGCCGGACCAGGTCGGTGCGCCGGGCAGTTCCGCGTCCTGGGGTGCGATCGGCCCGAACGCCAGGCAGTCGCGCACGCCGCGCCATGCCGTTGGTGGCCGGGGCGGCTGGAACCGGTGCGGCCCGAATGGTGCTGCGGCGTAAGGGATTCCGAGGAAGGTGTGGACCGCGCCGCAGCGGCCGCGGATTCGGCCGGTGGTGGTGGCGACTTTGGGCGTCACCGCTGGGCCGGGCGGGTCAGTCGCCAGATGACGTCGATTCCGTCTTCGCAGCCCGCCCTGGGGTCGCGGCTGGGACTGCGGCGGTCGACGCAGGTGAATCCGAGGCGTTGCGGGATGCGCCTGCTGGCGGTGTTGGCCGCGTCGTGCCAGATCTCCACGTGGTCGATGCCCGGCAGCGCGAACGCCTCGTCGACCAGCGCGGCGGTGCCGGTGGTGGCCAGGCCGAGACCGGTGTAGTCGGGGTGCAACCAGTACCCGATCTCCAGGCCACCGGAGCCGATGCGGCATTCCATGGCGATGCAGCCGGCGATCGCACCGTCGACGGTGATGGCGTAGGTGTAGGCGGCGCCGGTGTGCCAGTTGCGGTCGCAGAGGTCGAGGAACTCGGCGGCGGTGTCGAGCGAGTAGTTCCCGGCGGCCCACGGCATCCACGGCCGCAGGTGCGGCAGGGCTTCGGTGACCACGCGGTGCATCTCGGCGAGGTCGCCGCCGCGCCAGCGGCGCAGCACCGCCGCTTCGAGGGTGATCACTTCCCGGGGATGGGCCATGTACCGATGGTCCTGCCCGGCGGCGGGTCCCGGCAACCAATTATCCCTGCGGCGCGGACCGGCAACGCCCGCGTTCCGCCGGATCCGCAACGAAGAAGTGGGCCGCCCCGGTGAGGGAACGGCCCACTTCTTCGTTGCGAGGATGGCTCAGATCAGGCCGAGCTTGCTGACCGCGTCGCGCTCCTCGACGAGCTCGTTGACCGAGGCGTCGATGCGCTCGCGGGAGAACTCGTCGATCTCCAGGCCCTGCACGATCTCGAACTTGCCGTCGCGGGCGGTGACCGGGAACGACGAGATCAGGCCCTCGGGCACCCCGTAGGAGCCGTCGGAGACCACGGCGGCCGAGGTCCAGTCGCCCTCGGGCGTGCCGTTGACCCAGGTGTGCACGTGGTCGATGGCGGCGTTGGCGGCCGAGGCGGCCGAGGAGGCGCCGCGGGCCTCGATGATGGCCGCGCCGCGCTTGGCGACGGTGGGGATGAACTCGTCGGCCAGCCAGGCCTGCTCGACCTGCTCGGCGGCGATCTTGCCGCCGACCTCGGCGTGGAAGAGGTCGGGGTACTGGGTGGCGGAGTGGTTGCCCCAGATGGTCAGCTTCTTGATGTCGGTGATCGACACGTTCAGCTTCTGCGCCAGCTGGCTCAACGCCCGGTTGTGGTCCAGGCGGGTCATCGCGGTGAACCGCTCGGCGGGCACGTCCGGCGCGTGGGCCTGGGCGATGAGGGCGTTGGTGTTGGCCGGGTTGCCGACCACCAGCACGCGCACGTCGTCGGCGGCACCGGCGTTGATCGCCTCGCCCTGCGGCTTGAAGATGCCGCCGTTGGCCTCCAGCAGGTCGCCGCGCTCCATGCCCTTGGTGCGCGGGCGGGCGCCTACCAGCAGCGCGACGTTGGTGCCGTCGAACGCGGTGCGGGCATCGTCGGTGATGTCGATGCTCTGCAGCAGCGGGAAGGCGCAGTCGTCGAGCTCCATCGCGGTGCCCTCGGCCGCCTTGACCGCCTGCGGGATCTCCAGCAAGCGGAGCTTGATCGGGGTGTCGGGCCCGATGAGCTGACCGGATGCGATCCGGAACAGCAACGCGTAGCCGATCTGACCGGCCGCACCGGTAACGGTCACGGTGACGGGAGCTTGGGTCATGAGGTTTCGTTCTCCTGCTCGCCGGGTGATTGCCTAGCCCGGATGCTATCGCCAGCGCGTCGGTGCCGTTGCGGGCCCGCCACGGATCACAGTGGACGACGTGCCGGACCGATTCAGCCGCGCCCGCCGGGGAGAGGCAGGCCACAGCCCCGCGGCGGCCAGGTGATCATCGGCACGTCCCGGCCACGGGTGGCGGGTCGGGGAAATTCTTCGCACCGTGGTGTCGATCCGGCGCGCGGCCGTTCGTGTAGTGGGTGAGAAGCCGGGGCGGAGCCGGTTTCGCGAGTGCGAGGAGAACGCGATGAAGCAGTACCTGCTAAGCATCTACCAGCCCGACGGGCCCACGCCGCCGCCGGAGGTGCTGGAGCCGATCATGCGCGACGTGCAGGCGGTGAACGCCGAGATGCAGGCCGCCGGGGCGTGGGTGTTCGCCGCGGGCCTGCACCCGCCGACCACGGCGACCGTGCTGCGCGCTCAGGGCGTCGACGTGCTCACCACCGACGGCCCGTACACCGAGGGCAAGGAGCACCTCGGCGGGTTCACCATCATCCAGGCAGTCGATCTGGACGCCGCGCTGGAGTGGGGCCGCAAGCTCGCGAAGGCGATCACCCTGCCCATCGAGGTGCGGCCGTTGCAGGGCGACGACGCCGAGATGACGTGCCAGCCGTCGGCGTAGCGGAGGTCGAGCGGGTCTTCCGCGCGGAATACGGCCGGGCGGTGGCGGTCCTGGTCCGCGTCTTCGGCGATATCGACATCGCCGAGGAAGCGGTCCAGGACGCCTTCGCCACGGCGGTGGCGAAGTGGCCGTCGGCGGGCCTGCCGCCGAGCCCCGCGGGCTGGATCATCACCACGGCGCGTAACCGGGCGGTCGACCGGCTGCGCCGGGAGTCCTCCCGCGAGGACCGGCACGCGCAGGCCGCGTTGCTGCACGCCCGCGACGAGCCGGCACAGGAGGGGCCCGTGCACGACGACCGGTTGCGGCTGATCTTCACCTGCTGCCACCCGGCGCTGTCCACCGGCGCGCAGGTGGCGCTGACGCTGCGGTTGCTCGGCGGGCTGAGCACCGCGGAGATCGCGCGCGCGTTCCTGCTGGCCGAGTCGGCCATGGCCCAGCGACTGGTGCGCGCCAAGGGCAAGATCCGCGACGCCGGGATCCCGTACCGGGTGCCGGGCGACGCCGACCTGCCGGACAGGTTGCGGGCAGTGCTGGCCGTGGTCTACCTCGTGTTCAACGAGGGCTACACGGCCAGCTCGGGCCCGCAGCTGGTCCGCGAGGACCTGTGCGCGGAGGCCATCCGGCTGGGGCGGCTGCTGGCCGAGCTGATGCCCGACGAGCCGGAGGTCATGGGACTGCTGGCGCTGATGCTGCTGATCGAGTCGCGGCGACCGGCCCGCACGAGCGCCGATGGCGCGCTGGTGCTGCTGGCCGATCAGGACCGCGGCCGCTGGGATCGCGACCTCGTCGCCGAAGGCCAGGTCCTCGTGCGGCGCTGCCTGCGCCGCAACCAGCCCGGCCCCTACCAGATCCAGGCGGCGATCAACGCCGTGCACAGCGACGCGCCGACCGCCGCCGACACCGATTGGCGGCAGATCCGGGCGCTGTACGACCAGTTGCTGGCGGTGTCACCGAGCCAGGTGGTGGCGCTGCACCGCGCGGTCGCCGTCGCGGAGGTCGAGGGCCCGGAAGCGGGGCTGGCCCTGGTGGACGAGCTCGATCTCGGCGGCTACCACGTGTTCCACACCGTCCGCGCGGACCTGCTGCGACGGCTGGGCCGCGTGGAGGAGGCGGCCCAGGCTTACGACGCGGCGATCGCGGGCACCGACAACGCGGCCGAACGCGACTTCCTGCGGCACGCCCGCCGGGCGCTGGTGCGATGAGTTTCGCGGCGGCGACCGGTCTACCTGTGGTGCAAGCGAAACCACGAGGTTGACGGAGCATGTGATGAGCGTTCCCGACATCGTTTCGCGCGAGGAGTGGCTGGTGGCCCGCCGCGAGTTCTTGGCGCGGGAGAAGGAGTTCACCCGCGCCCGCGACGCGCTCAACGCCGACCGGCGGCGGCTGCCGATGGTCGAGATCGACAAGGACTACCGGTTCGAGGGCCCGGCCGGGCCGGTCGACCTGCCGGGGCTGTTCGACGGGCGGCCGCAGCTGGTGATCTACCACGCCATGTTCGACCCGAGGTGGGACAACGCCTGCCCGAGCTGCTCGGCGTTCATCGACCAGATCGGGCACCTGGCGCACCTGCGCGCCCGCGGCACGTCGCTGGTGCTGGTGTCCCGCGCGCCGCTGGCCAAGATCGAGAAGTTCCGGGCCCGGATGGGCTGGACGGTGCCCTGGTACTCCTCCTACGGCAGCGACTTCAACTACGACTTCCACGTGACGCTGGACGAGTCGGTGCGCCCGGTGGAGTACAACTACCGCAGCACCGAGGAACACCGGCGGGCCGGCACGGACTACTACGTCACCGGGGAGCAGCCGTTCGAGCTGCCCGGGCTGAGCTGCTTCCTGCGCGTCGACGACCGGGTGTTCCACACCTACTCGACCTACGGGCGTGGCCTGGACGTGCTGGGCAGCACCACGAGTTTCCTGGACTTGACGGCCCTGGGCCGCCAGGAGGACTGGGAGGAGCCCGAGGGCCGCGCCACCGGCCTGGGCGCTCCGGCGGGCAGCCCGCAGGTGCGCTACCACGACGAATACGAAGACTGAAGCGGGATCCGCGCAGTGCGGCCAGCGCCTCCGAATTGGCCTTTTGTGCCGCCGCCGCGGCTGCCTAGTGTCCGATCAGGACGGTTCGTTGCGGCGAGAAGGTGGCGTGGTGGTCGAATTACCGGCGGTGGCGGGGATCGCGGCGGTGGCACTGGGCTTGGTGCTCACGCCGGGCCCGAACATGTTCTACCTGGTGTCGCGGTCGCTGACGCAGGGGCGCCGGGCGGGGTTGGTGTCGCTGCTGGGCGTGGCGGTGGGGTTCCTGGTGTACGCGGCTGCGGCCACCGCGGGCATCGCCACGGTGTTCGCGCTGGTGCCCGCGCTGTACACGGCCTTGCAGATCGCCGGGGCGGCATACCTGCTGTGGCTGGCGTGGCAGGCGGTGCGCCCGGGCGGTGTGTCGGCGTTCGCGCCGGCGCCCACTCCCGCCTACGGGCCGGGACGGCTGTTCGCGATGGGGTTGGTGACCAACCTGCTCAACCCGAAGATCGCGGTCCTCTACGTCTCGTTGCTGCCGCAGTTCATCGACCCCGCCCGGGGCGGTGTGATGTTGCAGAGCCTGACGTTGAGCATGGCGCAGATCGTGGTGGCGTTGTCGGTGAACGCGCTGATCGTGATGACGGCCGGTTCGGTGGCGGGCATGCTGTCGCGGCGCCCGGTGTGGCTTCGGGTGCAGCGCTACTTCATGGGCGCGGTGCTGGCCGGGCTGGCGGTGCGGCTGCTGACCGACCGGGCTCGTCCGGCGTGACGCCGAGCGCGGCCTGCAACCCCTCGGTGCCGTGCTCGGTGAGTTTCAGCGCCCGCTGCTGGGGTTTGCGGGCCAGCCAGCCGGTGTCGAGCAGCGTGGTCAGCAGCGCCGCGCCGAGCCTCCCGGCGAGGTGGTGCCGCTGTTCGCTCCAGTCCACGCAGAACCGCAGCAGCGGCCGTCGCGACCGCCCGGCCTGCACGGCGTGCAGGTCCACGCCCAGGGCGGCGAAGACCGGTTCGGCGTGCGGACCAAGCCGGTAGGGATGCTCGCGGAGCTGCACGGACAGGCCCTCGTGCGGGCGGCGGCGGGTGTCGGGAACGCCGTCGTCGGTGGCCAGCGCCCCGCGGTCCAGCAGTGCCGCGGTGACCGCGACGCCGAGCCGGCCGGCGAGGTGGTCGTAGCAGCTGCGGGCCTCGCGCACCGCGGCGGCGCGGGTGCCCTGGCGCAGCGAGCGCACCGGTTCGGTCGGTGCGATGGCGGCGAGGGCTTCCAGCGCGGTGGCGACCCGGTCGTCGACGAGCCGGAAGTAGCGGTGCCGCCCGGACCGTTCGGCCTCGATCAGGCCACCGGCGCGGAGCTTGGCCAGATGCGCGCTGGCGGCACTGGCCGACAGCCCGGCTTCCGCGGCCAGCACCGAGGCGGGTAACGACCGCCCGTCGGCCAGCGCCTGCAGCACCTTGGCGCGGCCGGGCTCGGCGAACAGTGCGGCCACCGAC
This sequence comes from Saccharopolyspora sp. NPDC050389, assembly GCF_040655595.1. NCBI lineage: Bacteria > Bacillati > Actinomycetota > Actinomycetes > Pseudonocardiales > Pseudonocardiaceae > Saccharopolyspora > Saccharopolyspora sp. NPDC050389. The sequence goes on along the minus strand of NZ_JBFAKG010000009.1, from coordinate 121,311 downwards.
GCGATGTCGCTGTCTCCTGGGACTGTCATGCGCCCCATTCTGCGCCCGCGACATTTCAGGCGGGCGTGAAGTGTTGTGGGTGCAGGCTCGGTGCGTGTTGATGCGAAAAGACGTTGGTTCTCCCGCGCTGGTCCTGGCGGTGATGTGCGCGGGCATGTTCCTGGTGCTGCTGGATGTCACGGTGGTCAACGTGGCCCTGCCCGGCATCCGCGATGCGCTGGATGCGGGAATGGCCGGGACGCAGTGGGTGGTCGACGGGTATGCGCTGGCCATCGCCGGGATGTTGCTGGTCGGCGGCGCGCTGGGCGACCGTTTCGGGCACCGCCGGGTGGTGCTGGCCGGGCTGGCGGTCTTCGGCGTGGCGTCGCTGGCGTGTGCGCTGGCTCCGGGGCTCGGGGCGCTGGTGGCCTCCCGCGCGGTGCAGGGCGTTGGGGCGGCGTTGCTGCTGCCGGGCAGCATGGCGGTGATCGCCGGGGTGTATCCGGATCCGGCGGCGCGGGCACGGGCTTTGGGCGTGTGGTCGGCGGTGTCGTCGCTGGCGTTGCCCGCCGGTCCGCTGGTGGGCGGCTTGCTGGTCGAGTGGGGCGGCTGGTGGCTGGTGTTCGCGCTGAACGTGCCGGTGGTGATCGCCGCGGTCGTGGGAGTTCGCGCACTGGTGCCGGATCTGCCCGGCGATCGCGGGCAGCAGGTGCGTGTCGGGATGCTGGCGGGCGCGGTCACCGGATTGACGGCGGTGGTGTTCGCGGTGATCGAGGCGGGCCAGGCCGGGCTGGACGCGCCGGTGGTGGCAGCGCTCGTGGTGGCGATGATCGCGTTGTGGGCGGCCGGGCGGCGGTTGCCGCGTTCGTTGCTGGGCAACCGGCCGTTCCTGGCGGCGAATTCGGTGGCGTTGCTGATGAATCTCGGCATGAACGGCACGCTGTTCGTGCTTTCCCTGTATCTGCAGAACCTCGGCGGGAACTCGCCGGCGCGCACCGGTGCGCTGTTGTTGCCGATGTCGGTTCCGCTGGTGCTGCTGGCGCCGGTGGCCGGGCGGATGGTGGCGCGGATGGGGCCTCGGGTGCCGATGCTGTGCGGCACGATGATCGCGGCGGTGGGATCCGGTTGCTGGGTCCTGGCGACTCCGGGCGGCGGTTATGCCGAGGTGATTCCGGTGTTGGTGGCGTGCGGAATCGGTGCCGGATTGCTGACCACACCGGTGGTGGCTGCAGCGGTCGGCGCGCTCGGGCCGCAGCGTTCGGGGCTGGCCAGCGGGGTGAACAACACGATGCGGCAGACCGGGACCGCGCTGGGCGTCGCGGTGTTCGGCGCGGTCGCGGGCTCGCCGGCCGCACCTGCCGATTTTGCTGCCGGGCTGCACCGGCTGGCCGTGGTCGGCGTCCTGCTGTGGCTGGTGGCGATCGCCTTCAGCCTCGCCGCCGGCGGATCCGCGCGCCGGCCTGTGGCCGACCGCCTTTCGGCAGTGCGGTGAGACGTACCGAGCCGTGAGTGTTTTGGGGCGTCATAGCAACCCAGAACACTCACGGGTGCCGACCTGGCCGGGCGTCAGGCCGTGCCGGAGACCGGCTCCGGGTGGCCGGCGTGGCGGAACGGTGAGGCGGCCAGCGCCGCGGCCGAGACGACCAGGCCGGTGATGCCGACCCACAGCGCCGTCCGGTAGGTCGCGGCGTCGGCGACCAGCCCGCCGAGCGGGGCGCCGAGGACGATCGCGCCGCGGTTGAGGGACCGGATGGTGGTGTTCATCCGGCCCTGCAGCCGATGCGGTGTGACGGACTGGCGATAGGCCAATTCGTTGGGCCCCTCGACGCCCATCAGCACCCAGAACAACGCCTGCCCGGCAGCGAGCACCACGAGGGCAGCCGGGCCAGGTGCGGTCAACGGCGCCAGAAGCCATGGCAGCGGCATGAAGATGCGGGTGGTGACCATGGTGCGCCCGGCGCCGAACCGCTGCGCGCACCGGTTGGCCAACGCCCCACCGAGGACCGCTCCCACTCCGGCGCAGCCGTAGGTGACGCCAAGTTCGACCTCGCTGAGCCCGAGCCCACCGGCCGCCGGAGCGCGCAGCAGGTAGAGCACGTAGACGGTGGTCAGCAGGCTGTGGGACAGGAACCAGAGGTTCCGCTGAGCGCCATCGGGGCGAGCATGCGGTGCCGGTACACCCAGGACATGCCCTCGCGCAGCCCGGTGAGCAGGCTGCGGCGGGCTGCGCGAGGCGCGGCGGGCTCCTGCACGCGGATCGAGGCGAGCAGCACGCCGGAGATCAGGTAGGAGGCTGCGTCGACCAGGATCGCCAGCGGCGCGCCCAGCACCTTGATCAGCGCGGTGGCCAGCACCGGGCCGGTGGTCTGCGCGACCGCGTCCGACTGCTCCAGCCTGGCGTTCGCCGAGGTGAGCAGCCCGGTGGGCACCAGCCGCGGCAGGAACGCCTGGTCGGCCGCGTCGAAGAACAGCGACGCCAGTCCCATGGCCGCCACCAGCAGCGCCAGTGCCGGCAGGTCGAGCAGGCTGACGGCGTGCAGTGCGGGGATCGCGCACAGCAGCACCGCTCGGCCCAGGTCGGCTCCGACCAGCATCGGTTTGCAGCGGTAGCGGTCGACGACGACACCGGCGAGCAGCCCGAACAGCAGGTAGGGAATCCAGCGTGCGGCGTTGAGCAGGCCGAGTTCGGTCGCGTGGCGTGCAGGGTGACCGCGGCGAGGATCTGCAAGGCGAGGCCGGTGATGTGGGTCCCGAAGATCGAGGTGGTCGATGCCGCCCAGAACCGGCGGTAGCCCGCGAGATCGACGAGACGTGGCATTCCGGGACCGTAGCAACGAATCCGCCCCCGCCCTCCGGTGTTTCGTTACCGGATTCACCGGTGGGCGGTAGCGCTAGATCATGCGTTTGCCGCCTCCGGCGTAAATGGTCTGGCCCGTGACCCAGCGGGCCTGGTGGGAGGCGAGGAAGACCGCGAGATCGGCGATGTCGTCGGGGCGGCCGACGCGGCCCAGCGGGCTGAACTCGGCGAAGCGGGCGTTCATGTCGTCGCTGATCCAGCCGGTCTGCACCGGGCCTGGCGAGATGATGTTGACGGTGATGCCGGCGGCGCCGAGTTCGATGGCCGCGGAACGGCTCAGCGATTCCAGCGCGTTCTTGGTGGCCCAGTAGGAGATCTGGTCGGCCGCGCCGGGCGCGGCGTCGGTGGAGATGTTGATGATGCGGCCCCAGCGGGCCTTGCGGCGCAGGTGGCGGCGGTGGAATTCGGCCATCAGCAGCGCGGGGGCGCGGGTGTTGACGGCGTGGTGGGCGTCCAGGCTCGCCGCGGTGACGGTGGTGGCGCCGCGGGCCGGGTCGGGCCGGAAGGTGTCGGGCACGCAGTGGGCGGCGTTGTTGATGAGGATCTCCACCGGCCCGAGGTGGGTTTCGGCGTGATCGAAGATCGCCGGGGCCGCGGCGGGGTCGGCGAGGTCGACGGCCAGGGATTCGGCGTCGGCGCCGTCGGCGCGCAGGGCGTCGCGCACGTGATCGGTGTCGGTTGCCTTCGCCGTGCCGTAGGTGCGGTCGGCGCCGGTGACGGCCCAGGTCGGGGGTGTTTCGGGCAGGGAGGCGAGCACGACTTTGACGCCTTGGCGGGCCAGGGCGCGGGCGATGCCGGCGCCGATGCCCAGGGGGCTGTTGGCGCCGGTGATCACGGCGACGCGGTCGCGCAGGCGGGGGTCTATCACGCGGCGGTCCTCTCGAAGTGTCCGATGTGGTCGGTGATGGTCGTGATGATCGGCTGGTGCAGCGCACCGGGCAGGGCGTGGCCGAGTCCCGGGATGGTCGCGCAGCGGGCGCCGGGGATGAGGTCGGCGAGGTGCCGGCCGTGCGGGGGCGGGTTGATGGGGTCCTGCGGCCCCTGGATGACGAGGGTCGGGGTGGTGACGTGGCGCAGTTCGGCTCCGCGTTCGGTGGGGACCGGGGTGGCGAAGGCGTGTGCGACGGGCTGCTGGTAGCTGCCGGCGTGGTCGATCGCGGCGTTCTCCCAGCGGCGGAACTCCTCGGCGTCGAAGGGGATTTCATCGCCGGCGAGCAGTCGCCATTCGTCGATCCGGCGTTGCAGCGCGGTGGCGCGGTCGGGTGCGGGGTCGGCGCGGTGGGCCATCGCGGTGACGATCTGCGGAGTGGGGGTGGGCAGGTCGGTGGGTTCGCCTTCGATGGCGCGGCGCATCGCGTCGGCGAAGTCGACGTCGAGGGCGGCGGTGACCATCAGGGTGAGGGTACGCAGCCGGTCGCGGTGGTCCAGGGCGAGCAGTTGGCCGAGGGTGCCGCCCATGGACAGGCCGACGACGTGGGCCGTGGCGATGTCGTGTCCGTCGAGGACCGCCACTGCGTCGCGGGCGAGGTCGGCCAAGGCGTAGCCGGTGATGTCCAGGTGCGTGGAGCGGCCGGTGTCGCGGTGGTCGTAGCGCACGACGTGCAGGTGCTGCGCCACGAGAGCGTCGAGGAACTCGTCGGGCCAGCCCAGCGCGTTGGCGTTGGCGCCCATGATCAGCAGCGCCGGCGGGTCTGCCGGGTCGCCGCGGGATTCGCTCCACAGCAGCAGGCCGTCGGGGGTGGTGATGTGGCGTTCAGTCATCGAGCAGCCCTTCCCGGCGGGCCAGGGCGGCGAGGTCTTTGGGGTCGCCGCCCATGATGGTTCGCACGTGGGTGGTGATGGCCTGGACGGGCCAGTTCCACCAGGCGATGCGCTGGAGCAGCTCGACGTCGTCGTCGTAGAAGCGGCGGCGGATCACCCGGGCCGGGTTGCCGCCGGCGACGCCGTAGGCGGGGATGTCGCCGGTGACCACCGCGCCGGTGGCGATGATCGCGCCGTCGCCGATGTTCACGCCGGGCATGATGGTGGCGTCGCGCCCGATCCAGACGTCGTTGCCGACCACGGTGTCGCCCTTGGTGGGCAGGTTGGTGGCGAGGTCGAGGGTGGCCTGGGTCCAGTCGCCGCCGAACATGGTGAACGGGTAAGTGGAGCAGCCGATCATGGGGTGGTTGGCGGCGGGCATGATGAACCGCGCTCCGGTGGCCAGCGCGCAGAACCGGCCGATGCGCAGCCTCGCGGGCCCGTAGTTGTAGAGCACGTTGCGTGTTTCGAATTCGGCGGCGCCTGCGGGGTCGTCGTAGTAGGTGTACTCGCCGATCTCGATCAGCGGGGAGCTGACCACTGTGGACAGGAAGGCCACGTTGGTCAGTTCGGGCCGGGTGCTGGGGTGCACCCGGGTGGGATCGGGTGTGTTGGGCATGGTGGCGGCTCCCCTCAGGCGCGTCGGCCTTCGTGCAGGTTCAGGGTGGGCCCGGTCCAGCGTCGCCGCAGCCATCGGTCGTGGCTGGCGACGACGATGGCGCCGGGCGCGGTGTGCAGGGCGTCTTCGAGTTCGCCGACGAGGGTCAGCGACAGGTGGTTGGTGGGCTCGTCCAGCAACAACACCTGTGGTGGATCGGCCAGGAGTAGGGCCAGGGCGAGACGGCGGCGCTGGCCGACGGAAAGCACCCCGACGGGGCGGTCGAGGTCGGCCGGGGCGAGCAGGCCCAGCTCGCGCAGGTCGGGCCGGTCTTCCCGGTCGGTCGTGGCGTAGATCTGCCGGGGGCTCTTGCGGGCGTCGGCGAAGGTGACGTCCTGTTCGAGCAGGCCGACGCGGATGTCCTGGCGGCGCTGCACGCTGCCGGTGTCGGGTGCCAGCCGGCCGGCGGCCAGGTGCAGCAGGGTGGACTTGCCCGCGCCGTTGCCGCCGGTGATCAGCAGGCGGTCGGTGCCGGTGACGTCGAGTTCGTCGATCCACACGCGCCCGCGCACGCCGGCTTCCCGGATCTGCAGCACCACATCGGTGGTGGTGTCGTGGCCGGTGAGGGGCGCGGCGAACCGCAGCGGGCGCGGTGGTTCGCGGACTTGGGCGGTGGTGAGGTCGTCGAGGCGTTGCTGGGCGTTGCGCACCCGGCGGGAGATCTGCTTCTGGACCCGGCCGCCGGAGTAGTCGTAGGCCATTTTGGCGTTGTCGCGCCGCATGCCGTGGTGGCTGACCTGGCGGGCGGTGACGTCCACGGCGTGGCGCAGGGCGGCGAGTTCGTTCTGCTCGGCGGTGTAGCTGTTCCCAGCGGGCGCGTTCGGCTCGTTTGGCGGCGAGGTAGTCGGTGAAGGTGCCGCCGTAGCGGGTGGGGCCGTCCACGGCGGGGTCGAGGTCGAGGATGTCGGTGCAGACCGCGTCGAGGAACACGCGGTCGTGGCTTGCCAGCACGACGGCGCCGGGCAGTGCGGCGAGGTGCTGTTGCAGGAACGTCAGGGCGGATTCGTCGAGGTGATTGGTGGGTTCGTCGAGCAGCAGCGCGCGTGGTCGGCGCAGCAGCAGGACGGCCAGGCCCAGCCGGCTGCGTTGGCCGCCGGAGAGCGTGCCGATCCGACGGTCGCCGGTGATGCCGGCCAGGCCGAGTCCGTCGAGGACGACTTCGGCGCGGTGGTCGGCGTTCCAGGTGTCGTGCTGCTGGGCCCAGTCGAGGACTTCGCCGTAGGCGGCGAGGATTTCGGGGTCGTCGGGTGCCTCGCCGAGGGCGTCGGCGAGTTCGGTCAGGCGGGCTTGCGCGGCGCGGTGTTCGTAGAGGGCCTCGTCCAGCGCGGCGGCGAGGGTGGTGTCGGGGGTGAAAGGTGCTTCCTGGTGCAGGAATCCGAGGTCGTCGGGGCGGGTGAGCTCGCCGCCGTCGGGATCTTCGGCGCCGGCGAGGATCCGCAGCAGGGTGGATTTGCCGACGCCGTTCTCGCCGACCAGGCCGATGCGCTGGCCGGGCGAGGCGGTCAGCGACACCCCGGCGAGGACGGTCCGGTCCGCATAGGACTTGACGAGGTCGCGTGCGCGCAGGACGAAAGACGAACCGGCAGAAGCTTGGGGCACTGGGGCGTCACACACCGGAGAATTCGATGGCAATTGCCCGCCGGGCATGATTCGACGCGAACCGGTGAAAAGGGTTCGCGGAAGCCTCGGACGCGGGCCTAGCTCGAAGTCAGTTCTTCATAGTGGTGTTGATCTTAATGGCATGCCCGCCACGGATGTCAAGGGAATTTTCGCGCCGCCGTCCGTCGGACGGGGGTGATTCGCTCGCCTGTCGTGGTGATCCAGTCGGCGCGCGGCGCCCGTCGATGTTGGCCTGGGGGTACAGGCCCCTGCACGGGGGGCCCGAGCATTTTGGAGATATGTGATCATGCGCCGATTCCTCAGCGCTGCCGTCCTCGCCGCAGCCTTCGCAGGCGCCACCGCCGGGCTGGCCCATGCCCAGGACCAGCCGTGGGACGCTGTCACGCTGCCCGCGCCGGCGTGCGAGAGCGGGACCTGCGCCACCGCCAGCGGGCAGGACGGTCATGGGCAGGACGCCAACGGCCAGGACGGGTACGGGCAGGACGGCACGGCGCACGCCGTGGCGGTCGACGAAGGCCAGGGCCAGTGACACCGGTCCGCGGATAGTCACCGGAGTTGGGGGCCTGTTCCAAGCGGAACAGGCCCCCAACTCTTCGGTGGGGCGCTAATTCGGTTGCCCCGGCGCGAGATTCGGGTGTAGTGCTTGTCGAATGCTGCAGGAGAACCACACCGCTGATGCCTTAGTGCTGTCGGACGGGACCACGACGGTGTCCTATGTCCCGAGTGCGATGCCGCGCACCGCGCAGGTGCTGGCCATCGACGGGCCCGGTGCGCTGGAGCTGTTCCGCGCGGAGCTGCCGGGGTGGAAGCTGTCGGTCACGCCGGATCACGGCGAGGTGCTGCTGAGCGCGGGGGCGCGGCTGAAGCGGCATGCGCATGCGATGCGGCGCGATCTGCGGGCCGATCCGCCGCCGCCGGAGTGGGCCGGGCTGGCTCCGGAGGCGCCGCTGCGGGTGGTGGCCTGCGACCGCCCGGCGCCGGAATTGCTGCCGGCGTGGCTGGAGGCGTTCCCGCCGGATCATCCCGACCGCGTGTCCGGCGATGATCAGCAGGTGCTGGCGGAGCTGCTGCAGCCGCTGCTGACCGGCCGGGTGCTGGGGCCGATGCTGGAGTGCAGCGCGTTGGTGGTCGACGCCGAGGACCGGGTCGCGGCGGGGCTGGTGATCAACGATCGCGACGGTGTGCCGTGGGTGGGCGATGTGTTCCGCCGCCCGGCGGCGGAATTCGCCGGACTGGGCGGGCTGCTGCTGCGGCGAGCCCTGGCGTGGTTGAGCGCGCAGGACTGGCACGAGGTGGGGTTGGCCGTCACGGTCGGCAATCCGGCGAAGCGGGTGTACGAGCGCCTCGGGTTCTCCGTCACCGACACGAAAATGACCCTGGAGATTCCGTGACCGCCGGATGGCATCGGCCATGTCGCGGCCACCGCGCCGCCGGTGTGGGTTAGGATGGCGGCGTGATTCGCAGCTCGTGTCTCTCGTGGTGGCGCTCCGGTTAGGAGCGGCCGCCTCAGCACGCGCACATCTCGGGCCGTTCGGATGGACGGCCCTTCTTCGTGTTCTCCGCACGTTCGGGGCGTCGGCCGGGCCCCACCAAATCGAGGAGAACACCTATGACCACCGTGATCGAGACCTCCACCGCAGCGCGCCGCAGCGCCGAACTGGAGGAGCAGATCTCTTTGCACCCCAACGATTTCCGGGTGCTCACCGGAGATCGCCCGACCGGGCTGCTGCACCTGGGCCACTACTTCGGCACCCTGCACAACCGCGTCCAGCTGCAACGTCAGGGCGTGGAGCTGCTGGTGATCATCGCCGACTACCAGGTGCTCACCGACCGGGACGTCGCCGAGCGCCTCGGCGAGCACGTGGAGAACCTGGTGCTGGACTACCTGGCCGCCGGGATCGACCCGCAGCGCGCCACGATCTTCACGCACAGCGCGGTGGCGGCGCTCAACCAGCTGTTGCTGCCGTTCCTGAGCCTGGTGTCGGTCTCGGAGCTGAGCCGCAATCCGACGGTCAAGGACGAGATCAGCCACTCGCGGCAGGCGGCGGTCAGCGGCCTGATGTTCACCTATCCCGCGCACCAGGCCGCCGACATCCTGTTCTGCAAGGCCAATCTGGTGCCGGTGGGCCAGGACCAGCTGCCGCATCTGGAGCTGACCCGCACGATCGCGCGCCGCTTCAACGACCGCTACGGGCGGCTGCTGCCGGAGCCGGACGCGCTGCTGTCGCCGGCGCCACTGCTGCTGGGCACCGACGGCACCAAGATGAGCAAAAGCCGCGGCAACGCGATCACGCTGGCGGCCACCGCAGACGAGACCGCGCGGCTGATCCGCGGCGCGAAGACCGATGCGCAGCGCCACATCAGCTACGACCCGCAATCGCGCCCGGAGGTCTCCAGCCTGGTGCTGCTCGCGGCGCTGTGCCTCGGGCGCGATCCGCACGAGGTCGCCGAGGACATCGGTTCGGGTGGCGCGGCGGTGCTGAAGCGCACCGTCACCGAGGCCGTCAACGAGCACTTGGCGCCGATGCGGGAACGGCGAGCCGCCTTCGCGCAGGACCGCGGCCATCTGCGCCGGATCCTGCGCGAAGGCAACGAGCGCGCCAACGCCATCGCGGAGACGACCCTCGCCGAGGTGCGCTCAGCGATGGGCACCCGCTACTGAGCGGGTCAGCTGCCCGTCGCGCATCACGGCCACCTCGTCGACCTGGTCGAGGTATTCGGTGTCGTGGGTGACCAGGATGGTGGCGACCTGGTGCTGGCGGGTGACCTCGGTGAGCAGCTCGACGATCTGGCGGCCGCGCTCCTGGTCGAGCGCGGCGGTCGGCTCGTCCACCAGCAGCACTGCGGGCCTGCCGGTGAGGGCTCGGGCGATGTTGACCCGCTGGCGTTCGCCGCCGGAGAGCTGGTGCGGGCGGCGGTGCTGCTTGCCGTCGAGTCCGACCGCGGCCAGCGCTTCGGCGGCGGCACGACGCTGCCGCCGAGGCGATCCGCCCCGCATGTGGTGGACGGCTTGGAGCTGTTCGGCGGCGGTCAGCGAACCGAGCAGGTTGGGTTGCTGGAAGACGATGCCGATCTTCTCCAGCCGCAGTCGGGCCCGCCGCGCGGCGGAGAGGCCACCGGTGTCGACGCCGTCGACGACGACGCGGCCGGAATCGGGGCGCAGCAGGGTCGCGGCCACGGCCAGCAGGCTCGACTTGCCGGACCCGGAGGGGCCGACGACGGCCAGCAGCCGGCCGGGCTCGACGTGCAGGGACACCTCGTCGAGGGCGGTGAGGGTGCGGTCGCCGTCGGGGTAGGTCAGGCGGATATCGGTCAGGGTGAGGCTCATCGGGCTGCTCCCAAAGCGGTCAGCGGGTCGACGGAGGTGATGCGCCGGACCGCCAGGACGGCACCGAACATGCCGAGGACGATCATGGCGGCGATGGGCAGCACGGTCGTGGCGGCGGTGAGCTGGAACGGCACGGCCTGCACCGCCAGCGCCCCCAGGCCCACACCGGCGGCGCCACCGACCCCGGCGCCGAGCACCAGCACGATCGCGGACTGCGCCAGCGCGTCGCGCAGCAGGTAGCCGGTGGCGCCGCCGAGGGCCTTGAGGATGGCGATGTCGCCGCTGCGCTGGATCGTCCACACGGTCATGAACGCGCCGATGACCAGCGCGGAGATCGCGTACAGGAAGCCCTGCATCATCAGCAGCGACCCGTGCTCCGAGGAGTAGGAGCCGATGGCCGACAGGCTGGCACCGGTGGTGGCCGTGGTGGTGCCCGCGGCGGCGTCGGCCTGCGCCGGATCGGCGGTCACCTCGGCGGCGATGACGGTGGCCAGCGGCGCGTCGGCGCGCGGGGACCGCAGCACCGACCAGGTCTCCAGCGCCGTCCACGCCACCGGCGTGTGGCTGTAGTAGGTGTTGTCGGCGATGCCGCTGATGGTCAGCCGCTGCGTGCCCGCCAGCACGGTCTGCCCGACGGCCAGGTCGTTGTCTTCTGCGAGTTCGCGGCTGATGACCAGCGTGCCGGGCGCGACCGGGGCGGGCGCGAGGCCATCGGCGGAGCGCACGCCGAAGATGGTGGCCGCCGCGCCGCCGGTGGTGGTTTCCAGGCGGGTCTGGGTGATGCCCAGCGGCGCGGCGCGCTGCACGCCGGGCGCGCCGCGGTAGGCGTCGAGCTGGGCCTGGGTGACCGAGGAGTCGGCGAAGGACTGCTCGGGGGCTTCGGCGCTGGTGGTGCCGAAGGCGATGTGGGTGGCGGGCAGCTGCGCGATCGCCGAGGTGGACTGGTGGGCCAGGCCCGCGGTCAGTCCCGACAGCAACACGATCAACAGCGTGATCAGCCCGACCACCGAGCCCATGAGCGCGAACCGCCCCTTGGCGAAGCGGATGTCGCGGATGGCGAGGAACACGGTGCTCTGCTTTCCGGTCGTGGTGGATTCCGGCATCCAGCCTCGCCGCGATCGGGCCCGCCGCCATCGCCGCGCGGATTGATTCCGCACCGCCACGGGGTGCAGCCCGATCTCAACCGAACGATCGATGCCGCGCCCCGGCGGCGATGTCTAGAAAGGACCCTGGCGAGCGCCGTCCGCGCCCGTCCACGCGCAGGCCTTAAGGTGTCCACAGTGTCCGAAACGTCGTTGCCCGCCGGCCCCGGCCCGGTGGCGATCCTGCGGTTGATGCGGCTGGTGTTCCACGCGGGATTCCTGCTGTTGCTGGGCATCGCCACCGCACGGGTGTTCCTCACCCATCCCGCCGGCCCGACCGGCTGGCTGGCGGTGGGCGGCGCGGTGCTGCTGACCGCCGTGTACGCGGCGGGCGCGGTGGTGCGCCATGCCCTGCACCGGCGGTGGCTGGCGATGACGTGGCTGGCGGCGGTCACCGCGGTGTGGGCGGGCCTGCTGGTGGTCAGCCCGGACTTCTCGTGGCTGGCGTTCCCGCTGTTCTTCCTGCACCTGCACCTGCTTCGGGGCCGGCACGCGCTGGTCGCGGTCGTGGTGGTCACCGCCCTGGTCGTGACGGCCCAGGGCCGGCACGCCGGGGCCTGGAGCGTGGGCATGGTGCTGGGCCCGATCATCGGGGCCGGGGTGGCGGTGGTGATCACCTGGGGCTACTCGGCGATCTACGCCGAGAGCCAGCGCCGGCAAGCCCTGATCGACGACCTGACCCGCACCCGCGCGGAGCTGGCGTCCTCGCAGCACCAGGCCGGGGTGGCCGCCGAGCGGGAACGGCTGGCCAGGGAAATCCACGACACCCTCGCCCAGGGCCTGTCGAGCATCGTGCTGCTGCTGCGCGCGGCGGACTCGGCGCTGCCACCGCAGGCGGACAAGGCCCGCGCCCGCATCACCGAGGCGCAACGCACCGCGGCGGACAACCTCGACGAGGCCCGCCGCTTCGTGCGCGACCTGCGGCCACCGTCGCTGACCGGCACGGGACTGCCGCAGGCGCTGCGGCGGTTGTGCGAGGACACCGCGAGGGAATCAGGCATTCACTGCCGCTTCCAGACCGATGGCGCGCTCGTGCGGCTGCCCTCCGGCTACGAGGTGGCGCTGCTGCGCGCGGCGCAGGCCAGCCTCGGCAACGTCGTCCGCCACGCTCACGCCGGCACTGCGGTGGTCACGCTCGGGTTCCTCGACACGGAGGTAACCCTCGACATCTACGACGACGGTGCCGGTTTCGACCCGGCCGCGGTCCGGCCCGCACCGGATGGCAGCGGATACGGGCTGATCGCGCTGCGGGAACGCATCGGCGCGCTGGGCGGGCGGCTCGCGGTGGAATCCGCGCCCGGCGACGGCACCGCGGTGGCCATCCGGCTGCCGCTGACCGACGAGGAGATCCGGTGATGGCCGAAGCGTTGCGCATCCTGCTCGTCGACGATCATCCGGTGGTCCGGCGCGGGCTGCGGGCGATGTTCGACGACCGCCCGGACATGACGGTGGTCGCCGAGGCCGCCGACGGGCAGGCCGCGCTGCAGGTGCTGGCCGGCACCGAGGTGGACATCGTGCTGATGGACCTGCAAATGCCCACCGGCATGGACGGCGTCACCGCCACCCGCCGCATCACCGCCGAGGGCGGCCCGCCGGTGCTGGTGCTGACCACTTACGACTCCGACGCCGACATCCTCACCGCCGTGGAAGCCGGCGCCACCGGCTACATGCTCAAAGACGCCCCGCCGGAGGAGCTGTGCCAGGCGGTGTGGCTGGCCGCCCAGGGCCAGACGGCGCTGGCACCCGGTGTGGCGGCGCGGCTGCTCGGTCATCTGCGCCGCCCGCAGCCCGCGCTGAGCCCGCGCGAGGTGGAGATCCTGCAGTTGCTGGCGCAGGGCCTGTCCAACCGGGCGCTGTCGAAGGCGCTGTTCATCAGCGAGGCGACCGTGAAGACGCACCTGGTGCACATCTACGACAAGCTCGGCGTGGACAACCGCACCGCGGCGATCACCACGGCGTTGCAGCGCGGCATCATCCGGCCCCGGTGACCGCCTCGACCAGGAACGCCGGCCGCCACCAGTACTCGGCCAGCCACCGGGTGGTGATCCCGGCGAACCCGGCCTCGCGCAGCAGTGCCTCCCAGTCGTCGATGGCCAGCTCGTAGTTGGTGGGTGCGGCGGTGCCGAACTTGCCGAGGATCACCGGCAGGATGAACCCGGCGCCGACGAGATCGCGGTCGTCGCCGTATTCGCGCAGGCCGCGCTCCAGCCGGGCCAGGCAGTCGCGGAACCACGCGGGTTCCCACACCGAGGCGACCTCGGGGACGTCGAATTCCACCAGCACGAACCGGTCGGTGTGCGCGGCGATCCAGCGCAGCACCCGGATCTTGTCGGCCTCGGGCAGGGATTGCAGCGCGAAGGTGGACTGCACCAGGTCCCAGCTCTGGGTGTGGGTGGCGGTGAAGTCCTGGGCGGTGCACGGCCAGGCGAGGTGCGGGATGCCGCGACGGGTCAGCTCGGCGGTGGTCTCGGCCAGCAGCGCGGTGCTGGGCTCGACGACCCCGACGGTGGGAAGGTGCTCGGTGAGCGCGGGCAGCAGCGCCAGGCCGTCGCCGGTGCCGATGTCGAGCAGCCGCTGGGGCCGGTGCCGCCGGTAGAGCTCGCGCAGCGCGGCGGAGGTGGCCTCGTAGAGGCCGATGTTGCCGCCGCCGCGGATGAACGCCCGGAATGCCGCGGGCGAGTCGTAGACGCTGGCGGCGTCGCCGTCCGCGGTGATAACCGACAGCAGCCGGGCCAGTTCGCTGTTCGGGTCGAGGGCGCGGGCTTGTTCGGCGGCGCGGTGCGCGGTGACGGGATCACCGCTGCTGTAGGCCCGGATCGCCGTGCACAGCGCGGATTCGACGTCGTTGAGGATGCGCTCGCCGTGGTGGATCTGGTGGATCAGGACGTGCTCCTTGTTCAGGTGGGACCGTCGAGGTAGGACTGTCCGCGCGAGGACAGCCGGAAGCCCGCTTCCAGGGGCTCGACGAGGCCGAGCTCGCGCAGCTGCCACACATCGGATTTGCAGCGGGACACCGGCCGCCCCTGCTCGGCGGCGAGTTCGGCGGCGCGAAGCCCGGGCCGCTGCCGCAACACCTCCAGGACGGCCCTGGTCCACGGCCCGCGCGGGGAGGAGACGTCCAACCGCGCCAGTCGCCGGTCGATCTCGGTGCGCTCGCGCGGGCGCAGCTCCACCGGTTCCGGCGTCAGCTCGGGCGCGGGACCGTCGTAGCTGAGGGCGAGGCGGTAGACCGCGCCGCGGCCGTGCTTGTCCAAAGAGGACCGGAGCCCGGCGGCGGAGGCGAAGCCGGCGCGGTGGGCGTCGGCGTCGGTGAGCTGGCCCGGATCGACCACGGTGACCTCGTCGACGCCGATCGTCCCGACCGCGGTGTGCAGCCGCGAGCCGGCCCTCGCCAGCGGGCTGGGCCAGCGCTGGAACGCCAGAGTGATCTCGCCGGCGGCCACGCCCCGCAGGATCCGGTTGCTCAACACCACGGCACCACGCTAGTACAGGTGCCGCGATCACCGATCCGGGCGAGATGTGGCGCCCACGATGATCACGAAACGGGGTCGTCAGCTTCCGCGCGCGTGCCGGCGCGGGGGAGAATCGGCACATGTTGCAGGTTTGCCTCAACGGCGCGCGCTCGCCGCGCGAGCACTTCCACCTGCCCGTGCGCCCCGAGGAACTGGCCAAGGCCGCGGCGGACAGCATCGCCGCCGGCGCCACCGACATCCACCTGCACCCCAAAACGCCCGACGGGACCGACAGCCTCGATCCGCACGCGGTCGCCGCCGCGTTGCGCGCGGTGCGGGCCGCGGCACCCGGCGTCAGAGTCGGCGTCACCACCGGCGCCTGGACCGCCCCGGATCCGGCCGACCGGATCCGGGCCATCCGGGCGTGGACGGTGCTGCCCGATCACGCCTCGGTGAACTGGCACGAACCCGGCGCGGACGACGTCGCGGCCGTGCTGCTGGAGCGCGGTGTCGGCATCGAGGCGGGCATCTACTCCGGCACCGACGGCGACCGCCAGTTCCTGCGTTCGCCGCACCGCGGCCGGGTGTTGCGGGTGCTGGCCGAGGTCACCGACCGGACCGCGCGTGGCGCGGCGGCGACCGCCGAAGCGCTGCTGGAGCGGCTGAGTCCGGCGGCGACACCG
This sequence comes from Saccharopolyspora sp. NPDC050389, assembly GCF_040655595.1. Taxonomy (NCBI): domain Bacteria; kingdom Bacillati; phylum Actinomycetota; class Actinomycetes; order Pseudonocardiales; family Pseudonocardiaceae; genus Saccharopolyspora; species Saccharopolyspora sp. NPDC050389. The sequence goes on along the minus strand of NZ_JBFAKG010000009.1, from coordinate 105,792 downwards.
ATCCTGCTGCACGGCGAGGCCGCCGGGGCGTGGCCGGTGCTGGCCGTCGCCGCCCGCCGCGGCCTCGCGACCCGCATCGGCCTGGAGGACACCCTGCTGCTGCCCGACGGGCAGGTCGCCGCCGACAACGCCGAACTGGTCGCCGCCGCGACCCGGATCCTCGCCAAGGAGATTCCATGACGACCGTCGACCACCAGCAGCTCGTCGCGCTCATGCCGTTCGCGGTGTCGCTGGGTGTGGAGATCGACTCCGCGAGTACCGAGGAGGTCCGGGGGCACCTGGGCTGGGCGCCGCAGCGTTGCACGGCGGGGGGAGTGCTGCACGGGGGAGCGGTCATGGCGCTGGCCGATTCGATCGGGGCGATCTGCGCGTTCCTGAACCTGCCCGAGGGTGCGCACACCGCCACGATCGAATCGAAGACGAACTTCTTCCGCGCACTGCGTGAAGGAGCGCTGCACGCGGTCAGCCGCCCGCTGCACGTGGGCCGCACGAACATCGCGGTGCAGACAGAGCTGCTGGACGACTCCGGGCGCCGCATCGGGCACACCACCCAGACCCAGGCCGTGCTCACCGCCTGATCCCGCGCCACCGGCCGGCAACTCGCGATCATATTTCCGCTCGGCTATATTGACGGAGTGGCAAGTACCTTTGAAGTCTTGGCCGAACCACACCGCCGGGACATCCTCGACCTGCTGCGCACCGGCGAACGAGCCGTCGGCGACCTCGTCGACCACCTCCCGCTGAGCCAGCCCACGGTGTCCAAGCACCTCAAGGTGCTGCGCGAGGCCGGGCTGGTCGAAGTCCGCCAGGACGCCCAGCGCCGCTGGTACCGGCTGCGTCCCGAGCCACTGGCCGAGATCGACGCCTGGCTGGCGCCCTACCGGCAGATGTGGCACGACCGGCTCGACGCCCTGCAACGCCACCTCGACACCATGCCCGACCCGGAGGACACCCAGTCATGAACACCGACACATCCGTCACGATGATCGGCGACCGCCCGGTCCTGCGCCTGCAACGCCTGCTGCACCACCCGCCGGAGAAGGTGTGGCGCGCCATCACCGATCCCGCCGAGCTGGCCCACTGGTTCCCGGCCCGTATCGACTTCGACCAGCCCGTCCCCGGCTCCCCGATGCGCTTCACCTTCGAGGGTGCCGACGACGCCGACGAAGGGGAGATCCTCGAGGCCGACCCGCCGAAGCTCTTCGCGTTCCGCTGGGACACCGACGTCATCCGCTGCGAACTGCTCCCGCGCCCCGAAGGCTGCCTGCTGGTGTTCAGCCACGTCCTGCGTGGCCCTGACAGCGACCGCCCGTCGATCGCCCGCCACGGCGCCGGCTGGGACGCCTGCCTCGACGGCCTGGCCACCCGGCTCACCGGCACGACCGCCGAATTCTCCATGCAGACCTGGTTCGAACGAGCCGAGGCCTACATCGAGCAGTTCGGGCTCGGCGAAGGAGAGCTGCACGAGACCGAGAACGGCTACGAGATCCGCTTCGAACGCGACTTCGTCCAACCGCCCCACGAGGTCTGGGCGCTGATCACCGGCGACAGCGACCCCACCGCTGGCGCCGAACCGCCACTACAGAGCACCCACGGCTACGGGCAGGCCGGCGCGCTCACCGCCGCCGAAGCCCCCAACGCCCTGGAATACACCTGGCAACCAGGCGGCACGGTGCGATTCCAGCTCCGCGACCAGCACCCGATCGGCACCCGCCTCACGCTCACCCACACCCTGCCCGCCGCGCAGGCCGCCGAACGGACCACCCTCCTGGCGGCGTGGCAGGTCTACTTCGAGATCGTGTTCGCGGCCCTGCACGGCGACATCCGCTGCCCCTGGCCCGCCGACCGCACCGAGCAGCTGCGCGAGCACTACGCGCAACGCCTCAGCCTGGACTGAATCGACGCGGACCAGTCCGAATGGCTCCGCGCACGGTTCCTTAGGATCATCGGGCCCGGCGAAAGCCGAGCACCCACACGGTTCGAAGGAGTACCCGCGATGATCTTCATCACCGCCAAGTTCCGCATCCGGCCCGAACACGCCGACCGGTGGCCGGAGATCGCCGCCGAGTTCACCCAGGCGACCCGCGCCGAACCCGGCTGCCTGTGGTTCGACTGGTCCCGCAGCCTCGACGACCCGAACGAATACGTCCTGGTCGAAGCCTTCCGCGACGACCAGGCGGGCGCCGCGCACGTCCAGTCCGAACACTTCAAGAAGGCCCAGCAAACGCTGCCGCCGCACCTCGCCGAAACCCCGCGGATCGTCAGCACGACCGTGGAACAGCAGGACTGGTCGCAGCTCGGCGAGATGGCCGTGCCCGCACAGGGCTGACCCACCTGGTGTCGTGCGTGCCCCGACGCACGCACGACACCAGAACCGTCATCGCGGCGATCCCGCCAGATCGACCAGCAGGGCGGCGACCAGATCGGGCCGGGACCAGTTGGGGCAGTGCCCGGCCGGCAACTCCACGATCTCGACGCCGTCCCACTCGACCGAGCCCGATACGAGCTCGGGCATCCGGTCGGCCGAGCCCCGCACGAAGGTCGCCGGCACCTCCCGCCACGCCGCCGCCCGCACGCCCTGCCCGCCGATCACCGGATTGCTGGGCCGCAGCAACGAAATCGCCTCCTCGGCTCGCCCCGGGGAGCAGTCGTGGAACAACGCCTCCCGCGCGGACTCCGCGGTCAGCTCCAGCAAGCCGTCCGCGCGCCACCGCACCGCCTCCCGCGCCCCGGGCTCAACAGTGGGCGGGGGAGCGAGATCAGCCAGGCTCTGCCCGGCATCGGGCATGGCGCCGGCGAGGTACACCAACTTCCACACCGCGGGATGTGCCGCCGCGGCCTCGGTGATCACCGCACCGCCGTAAGAGTGTCCGCACAACACCACCGGTTCGGTCGCCGCATCCAGGAGCTCCCGCACCTGAGCGGCATCATCGTGCAGATCACCGGCGGCATCGCGAATGCCACCGTGCCCGCTGGGCAGATCCGCGACCACGCACTCGATCCCCGAGTCCGTCAGGTCCGCGACGACATCGCGCCACGACCACGGCCCCAGAAAACTGCCGTGCACCAGCACCACCGCCGCCATATCCGGAGCCTAGGCCGCGAGGCGGCCATCCTTTGACATGCAGCCGGTTGGCTGCCTATATTCAGGCAGCCAACCGGCTGCATTTTGGTAGGTGAAGATGGACGAGGTGTTCAAAGCACTCGCCGACCCCAACCGTCGCCAACTGCTGGACAACCTGAACGCCCACAACGGCCAAACCCTGCGCGAACTGTGCAGCGGCCTGGCCATGGCCCGGCAATCAGTGAGCAAGCACCTCGCAGTGCTGGAAGCCGCCAACCTGGTCACCGCCGTGCGACGCGGCCGGGAAAAGCTGCACTACCTCAACGCCGAACCGATCAACGCCATCGCCGACCGCTGGATCAACCAGTACGACCGACAACGCGTCCACGCACTCGCGGACCTGAAAACCGCATTGGAGCAACAACCCATGAACAACCCGGAATTCGTCTACACGACCTACATCAACACCACGCCACAACGACTCTGGCAAGCCCTAACCGCCCCCGCCTTCACTCGCCGCTACTGGGGCCTGGCCTTCGACACCGACTGGCAGGCCGGCTCCACCATGACCTGGCACGAACGCGGCAGCACGATCACCGACCCCGCCCAGGTCGTCCTCGAAGCCGAACCCCACCGCAAGCTCTCCTACACCTGGCACACCTTCACCCCGCAATGGGCCGAAGGCAGCGGCATCGACGACGAAACACTCACCAAGATCGCCGCCGAACCCCGCTCGAAGGTGACCTTCGAGATCGAACAGGTCGACGACATCGTCAAACTGACCGTCGTGCACGACGGCTTCGAACCGGACAGCACCGTGCTGGGCATGATCACCCAAGGCTGGCCCGCCCTGCTCTCCGGCCTCAAAACCCTGCTGGAAACCGGCGAAGCACTACCCGAACCCGCCGCGCACAACGACTAGCAACACCGCCACGGCCTCACGCATCGAACCGCAACGGCGTCAACTGCTCGATGTCATGACGCCGCCGCAACTCCGCCACCGCCGCATCATCCACGCCACCCGGAGCCTCCAGGATCTCCAACAACTCCTCGAAATACCGCTCGTGGTGCGACGGCGGCGAAGACTGGAAGAACATCCGCGCCGCGACATCACCACGATTGGCGAACGCATGCGGACAACCCGGCGGCACGAACATGACACTGCCCGGGCCGGCACGACAAACCCGCTGCCCCGATTCGCCCTCCCACTCCGACCAGCGATCCCCACCGCGCACGACCGGCTCGAACGCCAACAACTCCAGCTCGCCCTCCAGCACGTAGAACAACTCCTCGCTGTGGGCATGCACATGCGCACCCACATCGAAACCCGGCGGCACCACGACCTCGAAACTCGACGCCGCCACCGAATGCGCCCCGGTGACCTTGAACGTCACGTCCTGCGCACCCGTCACGATCCGCCTCCCGTGACCGGGCGGAACGACCAAACCCTCCATCAGCGCTGAACCTTCCCGAATCACCAGGTCACCGGCAGATCAACCGGACCACGGATCATGACGTCCTGCCGCCACCGAACCCCCTCCGGCGGCACCGCCAACCGAAGCCGGGGGAGCCGATCCAACAAGGTGCCCAGCAGCACCTGCGACTCCATCCGCGCCAACAACGGCCCCACGCAGTAATGCGGGCCATGCCCGAACGCCACATGCGGAATCTCCGCACGATCCAGATCGACCCGCTCCGGATCCGGGAAGACCTCCGCATCCCAGTTCGCCGTCACGTACGAGATGTGCACGACATCGCCGGCCCGAATCCGAACACCCCGGATCACCACATCCTCGGTGGCAACACGCGGCTGCCCGACACCACGCTTGTGCGGGATGAAACGCAACAGCTCCTCCACCGCATGCGGAACCAGCCCCGGATCGGCCACCAACCGATCCCGCAAACCCGGCTCCGTCAACAGCACGTACACCATGTTCGAACTGTTGTAGCGGACCGCGTGCCACCCGTTCAGCGACACCAGCACGATCAACGCGCCCAGTTCCTCATCATCGATCTCGCCACGATCACGCGCTTCGCCCAGCACCGTCACCAGATCATCACCCGACGACATGCGACGCCGCGCCACCAATTTGTGGAAGTACGCGTACAACTCAGATTTGATCCGGCCGTTGCGAGCCACCTCCGACTCGTCCCGCGCCATGCTGAACAACGTCTCCGCACACCACATCAACCACGGCCGGTCGGCCTCCGGAACACCCACGACCTCACCGATCATCGTCATCGGAAAAGGCGCCACCACGTGCTCCACCAGATCGGCCGGTGACCCCGCGCTCACCAACGCAGCAATCCGCTCGGCCACCACCTGCTCCGCACGAACCCGCAACCGCTCCACGTTGCGCTGCGCGAAAACCTTCGCCGCCACCCGCCGGATCCGCGCATGACCAGGCGGATCCGCATAGCTCACCGCCCGATCCAACGGGATGATGTGCTTGGTCATCCGAGGAAACGGCTGCCCCGCGATCGCAGCCCGGCTGAACCTCGGATCCGAGGTGACGAACTTGACGTCCTCATACCGCGTCACCAACCACGCCTCACCCGAACCGAACCGCATCCGGATCCGCGCCACCGGCTCATCCCGCAGGAACTCCGCAAGATCCGGATCGAACCCCACCCCGGCAATGTTCGGCGGCTCGTAGCACCGCACCGGACACCGATCCGACATCAGCGACCTCCCAACGGACGCACAACCGCCACCTGCTCAACCCGAGGGCGCACGATCGCCGGCTCCGGCCCCGAGACCCAACTGCCAACCGCCATCTCCGCACTGATGCCAGGCCCGAAACCGGCGATCAGCCCACGCGCCCGATCAGGCAGCGAACCCTCGTCGAACATCCGCAGCAACGCATCGAGCACCACACCGCTGGCGATGTTCCCGTACTCCGTTAGCGTCGCCCGGCTGTACCGGAACGCCACCGGCGGCACCCCCAAGAACTTCGTGAGGTCATCGAGAATCCGCGGCCCACCAGCATGGATGACGTAGAAGTCCAGCCCCGAGACATCCCACCGATGACGATCCGCCAACTCACGCAGCGCCGGCGCCAGCGGCTCCATCGTCGTCGGCACCCGCTTGTCCAGCCGGAAGTGGAAACCGGTGGCCTTGACCTGGTAGGAAATCCAGTCCTCGGTGTTCGGGATCATCGCCGCGGCATTGCGCTCCAGCAGAACCCCACTGCCGCCGGAGCCCCGCACCACAGCAGCGGCGACGGCATCGCCGAACAACCCGTTCGACAACAACGAACCGATGTCGTGGTCGTCGGGCTGATAGCACAGCGAGCAGAACTCGCAGGCCACGATCAACGCGTTCAAGTCCGGATAGGCGGTGCAGAAGTCGTGGGCGCGGTTGATCGCCGCACCACCGGCAGCGCACCCGAGCTGCGCGATCGGCAGCTGCCGCGTGTCGTGGCGGAACCCCATCGAGTTGATCAGCCACGACGTCATCGACGGCATCATGAACCCGGTGCACGAGACGTACACCAGCAGGTCGATGTCCTCCGCGCGCAGCCCGGAATTGGCCAGCGCCCGAGCGACGACGGCCGGCACGCGTTGCTTGGCCTGCTCCTCGTAGATCCTGTTGCGCACCTCGAAACCCGGGTGCTGCAGCGTTTCGGAGATGGGCCGGATGAGGTGGCGCTTGCGGACCCCGGTGTTGCTGATCAACCGCAGGGCGAGGGGGAGTTGCGGGTGATCGGCGTGAACTCGACGGGCGTGTTCGAGAGTTTCCTCCACGGTGATGACGTGTTCGGGAACCGCGACCGCCGGTCTGCACAGAACTGCCACCAATGCCTCCAGATGTACGAGCGCACGAACCAACCTGCTGTGAAGCGAATTGATTCGGCACTCATCATCCGGTGCGCCAGAGGGCATGGCGACCCGGCGGAGGGCCGTTTCCCCCGGCATAGCCACTGAAGGGAGGACACGACGGTGCCGCGTGACCAACTCACGCGAAAGTTGTTCGCAGCTAACGAGATTCCGGACGATGCAGCCCGATTGAACCCAAGCGCAAGGGGAGTAGGACAATTCCGGCACACGGGCCACCAGTCCGTCGCGATGTCGCGATGCGTCTAGCTCTCCAACGCGGCCGCGAGCCCGTCGAGGACGATCGCCAGACCCTGCTGGAACTCGTCGGCAGGGCGCACACCCCGCGCCGCCTCTTAACGAAGCGGCGACCTATCGATGGATGAGGATGGCCGACTACTTCCTGGACCAGCCCGCGTTCGATGCTTACGACGCCGTCGCGCTGGTCAGCGACACCAGCGGGAGCGAACGGACTCGCAAGTAACGCTATGCCGGCTCGCCCAGCGGCTTTTCGGCGACCACGTCGGTCTTGGACGGGTGCAGAGGGGGACAGGTGATCGATCCTGTTTCAGGCGATCCGGTGCAGATTCTTCGCCGATGCGACCGGCGAACCAGGTTCGCGGTGTGCGGCCATAACGTGCCCTCCACAGCAAGAGTCGTTTCCATCGCCCTGGAAACCGGCGTAGATGAACGCCGCGGACTCGGCGCACCTTTGGGTGGTGCTGACCCGACCGGGCTGCGGTCGGGTCCGGGGAACTGGTGGTGTCCTGTGCCAGCCAAAGTGGGGGATCCGACCTAGGCTCCGCCAGGTTCGTTGGCAAGGGGTGCTCGATACCGTGCCAACATAACTGGCGGAGACTTTGCTGGCCCAGTTGAGGGCGGTTTGGTCTGGTGGTCTGGTGGCGGGCGAGGACGGGATGTACTACGGGCCGTCGAGGTCGCGGGTGAAGTCGCTGGCGTACCGCATCGCGACGCGCTGCAGTGTGCCGTATTCGCTGGCTGCGTGTGGGCTGAGCACGGTGGTTCTGAGCCTGAGCCTGAGCCTGAGCCTGAGCCTGAGCCTGAGCCTGAGCCTGGGACCTTGTTCTGGATGGAGGCGCGCGCGGCGCATGCGTGTCCAGGCTGGGCTCGGGTGCCGACAGGTCGGGGCTGCCGGCACCCGGGCGGAGACCGCAAGTGTTAGTTGGCGGTGCTGTGATGGGTGTCTGGCACCTGGTTCATCCAGGACACCGCGTCGTCGCGGAAACTCTGATTGACCGGGATGAGGTCGGCCCCGTCGGGCTCGTCCAGAGCGGGGACGTTGACGCCCATCCAGCTATCGCCGTAGTCGAAGGCCGCGATGTGGGTGCCGCAGGTGGGACAGAATCCGCGCTTGGTCTCACCCGGGAAGGTGTCGTACCAGGTTGGCTCGCCGCCCTCGCCGGTCCACTCGAAGATGTCGAGGGGGGAAGGCCACCCACGTCATCATCGGGCAGCCGCCCCGCTTCTGGCAGTCCTTGCAGCTGCACGTGTGGGGGTAGTCCGGCTCGCCCTTCGCGGTGAACCGGATCCGCCCGCAGTGGCAGCCGCCGGTGCGGGCGGCAGCGACGATATCGGGGGTGGCGTTCATCAGTTCATCTCCCGTGCACGGTAAGCCAGTTGAGCCCACCAGTCTGTCATTCCCTCGGTGATCGTCAGGGAGCCGTCGAGGGCCTGCGGGAGGTCGATGTGGAAGAGTTCACGCTCCTTGATGAATCGGGCCAGGCCCTCGATGTGGGCGGGCCTCGTGTTCGTCGTCGAGATGGAGCTCGTAGTAGTGCAGGTGCTTGAGTTCGCTGCCGCTGACATATGCACAGGCGATCAGGCTGGGCATATGCGAGCCGACCATTCACTGATGGAGGTCGGCCAGCAACGCGGTCTCGGGTGCTGCGACGGCGGATTGCCAAGCCTCCGTCAACTACGTTGGCAATACACCAGATTGGCTGGCACAGGACAGGTGGTGGGTGGCTCGGGTCCGTCGCCGAACGAGTTACTTAACATAATGTACATTATCGGCGTTTTATCGACCTGCGGAGATGGCAGGCAGAAGGGCCTGTTGTCGAGTTCTCGCGCCTTGTCGAATCCGACTTCGACGACGTGCATGCCGACGAGCCGGACGGCGCGCCTGGCGATACGACGCCTGGCGGCTGGGCGGCCCGCTGGCTGATGTCGCGTTCGGCGCCAAGCCAGACATCAGCCTTTGGAGCCGCGTCGCGCGCCAAGTCGGCGGTCGACTTGGCGCGCTGAGTCGATCAGACGATGCGACGGTGGTCAGCTTGGGGCGCTCGAAGCCGTCGTGCGGCTCGTCAAGCTTGGCGGGCTGGCCCGATGAGGCAGCTTGCCGATGACGAAGCCTCTCGGTTGCCTATCGGGCTTGCTTCTCCATGTCCCGCCACTCCACCTATTAACGTCACAGTGACGAAAGAAGGTTGATGGAGCGGGACGCTGATCTGCGGCATCGATCAAAGCCAACCCGCCACATCATGATCCACATGGCACACGGTGGGCTGACCATGATCCGCCGAGCCTGCTGCGCGAAATGACCTGGCCGGAACGGCGCAGGTCATCGGCAGACGCATGGTGCACCGATGTGGGACCGTGGACTCGAATGCGTCGTGAAGGTGGTTGATCAACACGGGCGGGCGGTCCTCAATCCCCCGAGGAGAACCCGACCCACTCCCGGAGGTACTTCTCCATTTGATGGATAATCAACATTATCCATCAAATAGGCAAAGCTGATCAGATCCAAGGGCCTCCTTTGCGTTGCTCGGCGCGTTGGTACTCCGTGCACCTAGGTTCGTGGGTGGCGCACTCCCACTTCTTCTGGGAATCACCAAGTCTGCGTTGCCGTCTGCTGGGCATATTCCTCTCCCCTGCAACCCGCCGGGCTACGGTCCCCTCCCCTGATCGCCGTTTTCGCACTGCTGGTCGTTCTGGGCGCCCTACGACCAGCAACGCAACGGCAGTTCCCGAACTCGATCCAGCGCACGAGTCGTCAGATGATCGCTGCCAGCGCCGTCACAGTCCGAGCCCGGTGGCGAGGAACGGCCAGGACGTGTGCAGCTCGCGCTCCCAGTACTGCCAGCCATGGGTTTCGTTGCCGTAGTAGTTCACGGTGACCGGAATGCCGTGCAGCCAAAGCATGTCGGTGAACGTGCGCGAGGAGACCAACGCGGTCATCTCGATCGGATCTCCCGATGTGAGCGGATCCAGCGGGCCTTGCCGGCCGTTTCCTGCCGAGACGTAGAGCGCGGTGCCACGCAGGTCTTCGAGATGGTCGAACGGGTTGCTCGCGCTCCACACGTCGTGGTTCCAGCGGTCCGAGCCCCACAGGTCGAAGGGGCCGAAGCCCTCGCGTACCAGGATGCCCTGGATCCATTGGGCCACGCCCGGCGCGAGCGTGTTGGGCAGACCGCTGTAGGACGCGGCCGCCCTGAACATGCCCTCGTGTCGGAACGCGTAGGCCATCGCGCCGTACCCGCCGATGGACAGCCCGGCCACCGCGCGGGTCTGGCCGGCCCGGTAGTTGCGCTCGACGATCTGGCGCACCTCGACGGTGTGGAAGGTGTCCCAGTCCGGCTTGCCCGCCTGCCAGGCCGAGTAGAACCCGGCCTGTCCCCCGGACGGCATGATCACCATGACGTCCTTGTCCGCGGTGAACTGCGCGACGTCGGTGTTCGCCGCCCAGCCCAGGTAGTCCGGGCTGGGCGGGTTGTCCTGGTCGGAGCAGCAGCCGTGCAGCAGCCAGAGCTGCGGGAACAGCCGGGTGGGCTGACTGGTGTAGTTCGCGGGCAGCAACAGCCGCACCGACGCGGTGGTGCCCAGCGCGGGTGAGTCGATCACCAGGTCGATCGTGCGGTCGTCCACCTGGGTCTCGCTGATCACGCGGGCACCGTCGTCGGCGGTGCGGGTTGCAGTGGCCGACGCTGGAGCCAACGTGAGCGAGATCGACAGCATCGCGCCGACCACGGCCAGCGCGACACTCCGGGATCTCCTGCGAAGCGCGTGCTTCATCGAGGGTGTCTCCAGATCTGCGGGGCATGGTCCGGCCCGCCACGTTCGGCGCGGACGAGGTGCAACGCAGCTGCCAGCCGTGCGGCGAGCGTCGTGACGTGCGGTGGGTCGATCATGGAGACGTGGTCGCCGGGCATGCGGACCGCACGCAGATCCGTGCACAGTTCGTCCCAGCCCAGCGCGTCGTCGGTGCGCCGGTAGCGCGGGTCCAGCGAGGCGGTCAGCGGGTACGGCAGTTCGGCGCGCAGCAGCAGCACCGGGCCCGCCCACTAACGCGGCTGGTACCGCTCGGCCAATCGTGCGTCCACATAGGACGTGTATTGGTGGTGCAGCACGGCGTCGCCGATCCCGGGCACGGCTGCGCGCACCCGGTCCAGCACGATCCGGATCTGCTCGTCCTCGCCCACCGCGGCCAGTTCGGACAGCGGCAGGTCCAGCGTTGCGCCGTAGGTCCGTTCGATGTGCTCGGCGAACCGGCCGAACCGGTGGAGCAGCGCCTCGGCGCCGTCCGGTGTGTCCGATGTGGATAACGGGAGGATGGTGTCTATGAGGAACACGAGCTCCACCTGCTCGCCGCGGGCGGTGAGCACCTGCGCGACCTCGTAGGCCAGGTATCCACCGAACGACCAGCCGCCCAGCGCGTACGGCCCCACCGGCTGGTGTTCGCGGACCAGTTCGGCGTAGTGCTCCGCCTTGGCCTCCACGGTGTCGAGGTGGTCGACGCGTTCGTAGCCCAGGCACGGGCGGCCACCAGGCAGCTCGGCAACCAGCGGCTGGTACACGCTGGTGGGCCCACCCGCCGGGTGGAACAGGTGCAGCGGTTGCCCGTCGCCGGCGCGAAGCGTGCGCACAGTGCCTTCCGGGGAGTCCTCGAACGTCACGCGCACCAGGTCGGCCATGGCCGCGATCGTCGGAGTGGCGAACAGGTCGGTGGGCACCTCGCCCAGCCGCTCGGCCACGGCCGCGCGCACCTGATCGGCGTGCTCGGGCTTGCCGCCCAGCTCGGCGAACTCCTGGTGCACCCCCACTTCTCTGACGTCCAGCACGTCCTTCCAGACCAGTGCGAGCCATCGTTCGGTCGCGTCGCGTGGCCCGATCACGGCGGAGGGCTCCGATGGAGTGGCGTCGATGCCCAGGTCAACGGCTAGTGCGGCGGCCGCTTCGGCCGTGCTGGCCCCGCGCAGCAGTAGCGCGGCGGACGGTTGGGCACCGAAGTCGCGTTGCACGGTCGTGCGCAGCCGCATGGCCATCAGCGAGTCCAGGCCGAGCCCGGTGAGCGGTGCGTGTGCGTCCACGTGGTCGGGTGGGGTGCCCAGCAGTTCGGCGATGCGGGCGAGAAGCTGGTCCTGGACGGCGGCGAGCGCGTCGGCGGCGGGCAGCGTGCGCAGGGCGGCCAGTCCGGCCCAGCCTTTGGCCGGGGCGGGCCGGGTGGCCAGAGCTGGGAAGAGCTCGGTGGCGTGGCCGAGGTGCCTTGGGCAACTCCGGCCCATGCCCGTCCGTCGGCCAGTACTGCGCCCAGCGCGTCCAGTGCGGTGGCGGGTTCTACCGATGCCAGTGCGGCGTTGACCCTGTTCTCGGGGCCTTCGGCGCGGGTCCATGCGGCCCAGTTGATCGTGGTGGCGGGCAGTCCCGCGGCTCGCCGTCGGGCCACCAGTGCGTCCAGCCAGGCGTTGGCGGTGGCGTACGCGGCTTGGCCGGGCGAGCCGACCAGTCCGGCCAACGACGATTGCGCAAGCCACCAGTCCAGCGGTAATCCGGCCGTGGCTTGGTGCAGCTGCCATCCGCCGAGCACCTTGGGCCGCCACGCGCGAGCCAGCTCGTTCGCGCCCATCTCGGCGACCGTGCGGTCGGCGAGCACGCCGGCGCCGTGGACCACTCCGCGCAGCGGCATGCCGCCGTGCTGGGCGTGCTCGACGAGTTGGTCGGCCACGCCGGGCTCGGCCAGGTCGCCCAGCAGCACGTCCACCTCGACGCCTCGGGCGCGCAGGCCGTCGAGCACACGGGAGGCGGACTCGGTGGGTTCGGTGCGGCCGGAGAGCACGAGGCGGGTCGCGCCGTGCCCGGCCAGCCAGCTCGCGACCAGTAGGCCCAGTTCGCCCAGGCCACCGGTGATCAGGTAGGCGCCCGCGCGGACCGGCACCGCGCCGTCTGTCACTGTCACGCGGGCCAGCCGGGCGGTACGCCGTTGCCCGCCGCGCCAGGCGACCTCGTCGTCGGGCTGGTCGGCGCGGACCTCGGTGGCCAACTCGGTGCCCGAGGCCTCGGGATCCAGGTCGACCTGGGTGGCGTGCAGCTCGGGGTGTTCGAAGGCCAGCACTCGCACCAGGGCGCGCAGGCACGCCAGTCCCGGTTCCCCGGACTCCCCTTCCTCCACGGCGTGCGCACCTCTGCTGACCAACCACAACCGAGGTGGCGATGCCTGTTCAGCCAGCTCGGACGCCAGGCTGATGACGCGCAGCAGTAGGCGTTGGGCGCGATCCGGATCCGCGTAGCGGTCTGCGGGACCGGTTAGCAACACCACCCCGTTCGCTGGGCCGGCGGGGTCGGTGCGCACGGTGTCCCCTGCCGCGGTTAAGGCGGCGGTCAGGTCGGGTTCGTCCTCGTCGGACACCAGCACCCATGTGCGCGGATCGCGCGCGACGACCTCCGGTAGCGGGGCGGGCACCCAACGCGGCTCCAGGACGGTGGGCCTGGCTCGCAGTCGAGTGGCGCGCACACCTGCGAACTCCACCAGCACGGTGTCGTCGTCGGCGAGCAGCTGCACGTTCGCGGTCACGGTGTCCGATGTGGACTCCGTGACCGTGGCGGCGCATCGCGTGCCGCGCGCGGGATCGCCCAGCACGCGCACGGATCCGATCACGGAGTCCACGTACCGGCCGGGTGCGGTGTCGGTGCTGGCTGCGGCCAGGACGTGCAGGCACGCGTCCGCCAGTGCTGGATGCAGCACGTAGGCCGGGTGCGGACGGGCCTGTTCGGGCAGTGTGAGTGCGGCCGACGCTGAACCTTCGGCGGCGTGGGCCGTGCTCACTCCCCGGAACGCCGGTCCGTAGGCGTGCCCGGCGGCGGTGAACCGCGCGTGCACGTCGATTTCCGGCCCTGCGATCCGGCCCAATGGCGCGGGCGCGGGTGCGCCGTCAGGGATCAGGGTGGCGCTGGCGTGTTCGACCCACGCGTCGCCTTCGCGCGCCAGCACGGCCACCCGGTCGCCGGTGAGGCTGGTGGTGAGCGTGGCCGGAGCGGAGAGGTCCGACAGCGCGTCCAGACTCAGGTTCCGCACGGCTTTGCGGCCTCCCCCGGCAGCCAGCGCCAGTTCGAGGTAGTCGGTCGCGGGAAAGATCGGGGTGCCCTCCAGGGCGTGGTCGGTCAACCACGGCAGGGTTTCGGTGGACACCTCGGCCTGCCACAGGTGACGGCCGTCGTCGGGCACCTCGACGTGGTCGCCCAGCAGCGGGTGCCTTCGGTCGTCGCGGGGTGCGGAGGCGGTCACCCAGTGCTGGGTGTGCTGCCAGCGTGGGCCAGGCAGGTCCACGACCGGCGCTTGCGGATACCGCTCGCGGAGCGCGGTGGGATGCCCGGCGGCGTGCAGCGCGGCCAGCGCAGGCAGGCAGCCTTCGGCCTCGGCTTGGCGGCGCATGCTGGCCAGCGCGAGCACGTCTGCCCCGGCGGCGTGCGCGGTCTGCTCGATGGCGGCGACTGCCACCGGGTGCGGTGCGATCTCCAGGAATACGCGGTGTCCCCGGGGCAGGGCGGCGGTCACCGCTTGGGTGAAGCGGACTGGGCGGCGCAGGTTGTCCGCCCAGTAGTCCGGGCCGAATTTGGGCTCGGTGAACGGTTCGTCCAGCACGCTGGAAAACACCCGCACCGAGGGCGGTGCGGGTGCCAGCGTGCTGATCGCGGCGCGGAATTCGGCGAGCCCCGGGTCCACCGCGGCCGAGTGGCCGGCCGCGCCCAATGGGAGCAGGCGGGTGAACCGACCGCTACTGGACGCGAACGCCACGAGGTCGGCGACCGGTCCGGGCGGGTCGGTGACCGTGCATTGCGTGGGTGATCCGTGCACGGCGACTTCCACGCCGGGGAATCGTGGGGCGAGGTCGGCCAGTTCCTCCACCGACATCTCCACCACTGCCATCGCGCTGGTGTCGGCGGTGTCGATTCCGGCCAGCAGCCGGGCGCGCTCGCGCATCACCAGCAGGCCCTGATCGACGTCCAGCGCACCTGCCACGACAGCAGCGGCGATCTCGCCCATCGAGTGCCCGATCACCGCTGCTCGGTCGCGGTCGTGACAGCCCGATTCGGGAATGTGAAAGAAGAATCCGGGAGTGCGCTAGTCCTCAGTGGACACTTTTGCGCATCGGGTGCGGGCCTTTCCCGGCAGAACGCGCGCGGCCAGCAGTGCGGCCCCGGTCGTCACCACGGCGGCCACCACCAGCGCTCTGGTGTATCCGGCCACCATCGGACCGGCCGCCATGAGCGTGCCGACGAGGGCGACTCCCAGCGCGCCGGAAAGCTCGCGCGAGGCGGATAGCATTCCGGAGGCGGTTCCGGTGAGACGCTCCGGCACGACCTCCAGCGCGTACGTGGTCAGAGGTGCGGTGAACGCCGACCCGAACCCGATCACGGCCAGCGCGGACACCCGGGGCAGGAGCGCGGGAACGTCGCCCGCCACCGCCAGCACCGCCAATCCGCCGGTCACCAGCACCAGCCCGAACGTCACCGCCGGGCCCGGGCCAACCGCCACCACTGCCCTGCTCACCAGTGGGGTGGCGACGACCAGCGCGAGTGCCACGGTCAGCAGTGGCAGCGCGGCGGCGCTGGGGCCTGCCCGCAGCAACTGCTGGTGCACAACAGGTGTGAAGAACGCGACCCCGGTGACCCCGATGCCCCACAGGAGTTGTACGAGCAGGCCACCGCGCAGCGCTCGCGTTCTGAGCAGTGTCCGCGCGGATCTGCCGAGCGGCGGCGCCGTCTCCCCCAGCCTGGCCGGAAGCGCCGCGGTGAGCAGCACGACGGCCAGCACGAGCGGCACCGCCGACCAGAACACCCACCGCCAGTGCAGGTACTCGCTCAGCACTCCACCCAGCACCGGCCCGGCTGCCAGCGCGCCGGCCAGCGCTACGAGCCACACCGCTGCTCCCGCCGGTCGGCGTGCCGGGGGCAGTGCGGTGCGCACTAGAGTGAGCGCGGCGGGCACGATCGCAGCGGCGGCTACGCCTTGGGCCACGCGCCCGGTGATCAGCGGGGTTCCGGCCGAGGCGAACCCGCTCAACAAGGCGCCCGGGCCGAAGATGGCGCTGCCCCAGCGCAGGACGGCGCGTTCTCCGAGCCGGTCGATCAGCGGTCCGGCGGGCAACAACAGCACGGCGAACGGCAGCACGTATCCCAGCCCGAGCCACGACACCTGTTCAATGCCCAGGTTCAGTTCCGCGGCGACCAATCCGGCAGCCGCGGCGACGATCGTGTTGTCCACCGATGCCGTGAACGCAACCACCGCGATCAGCGCCAGTACCGGCGCGGCAGCGCCTTCCGGGTTCTTCCGCGCGTCCCGGTCGGCTACCTGCCGGTGGGCGGGGGAAACGATGGCGGGCGAATGCCGACTCCGTCCGCCGCCGACGGGTTCCGCTGGGCGATCGCCGGGGAAACCGCGCGGCCGGTGGCCCCTTCCGGTGCCGCGAGCTCGGCGCGAGATCGATCGCAGTCGCAGTCATTTCCACTCCACTCCGCATCGAGTCGGGCGGCACAGCCCCGTGGGACTGCGTTGTTGCGACGGTACGGACGGCCGCGGCGAGCTGGTGTCCAAGTTCCTGGACACCCACGGGACCGAGGGCTGGGCGATCGAGAGTCTGGTGGGTGTCCGTCCACATGAGACGCGCTCGTGCGGCGCGGCGGTCGGAGTTCGCCGGCGGGCCATGTCGCGGGTTGGTGCGTGGTGGCTCGGGAAGCCTCGAAGACGGAAATGGTGCGGAAGCCGCAAACCAGGCCGGCGCGCGAATGAAGTTCTGACGCATGTGCGGTGATGGCGCGTTTCGGGTCGGTAACCACCTCGTCGACCCATTGCATCGGCAACTACGCACGGGCTAGCTTGTACGCGATGCGAGCGTATGTACGTAGAGCGTACATGCGGAGTCTTCGCGAAAGGAGCCCAGGTGGCCGGAAGCGGAGCGAGACCGAGGCCGCGACGCCTCGCCGCTGTGGTGGTGACCCTGGCGCTGACCGCCACCACGGTCGGTGCATGCACGGCCGGGGGCCGGGCGGGCGCCACGGCGGGCAACGGGCGGAACATCGTCGTCGCCTACAACAACAAGATCAATTCGCTGGATCCGATCAACGTCGAATACCAGCAGGCCAATGTGGTGCTGCAGGGCCTCTACGACACGTTGGTCACCTACGACGCCGACCAGCGCCTGGTCGGCCGGCTCGCGTCGGGCTTCGTGCTGTCCCCCGACGCCACCTCGGTCGAGATCACGTTGCGCGACGGCGTCGCGTTCCACGACGGAACCCCGCTGACCGCGGCCGACGTCGCGTACACATTGGACCGGACCGCGCGGCTGGGCCGCGGCGCGGCGACCTACCTGACCGGGTACGCGGGCACCGAGGTCCGCGACGACAAGCACCTGACCATCCGGCTTTCCAAACCGAACTCGCTGATCCTGGGCGGGCTCAGCAAGATCTACATCCTCAACTCCGCACTGGTGCGGCGCAACGAGGGAACCGACGACGCGCAGAGCTGGCTGTCCGCCAACGACGCGGGCAGCGGCCCGTTCCGGCTCACCGAGGCGCGGCAGGGCGACACCTTCGGCATCCACCGCCACCCCGGCTACTGGGAGTTCGACCCGGCCCGCCCCGAGGAGCTCTCGTTCCGGCTGATCAACGAGAGCGCCACGCAACGCGACGAGCTGCGCGCGGGCAACCTGGACGTGGCCACCACCCTGACCGCGACCGACGCGGCCAGCCTCACCGGCATCGATGGGATCACGGTCCGCACCTCCCCGACCAACCTGGAATCGGTGGTGGTGTTCAACATGGTCGACGGGCCGACCACGAATCCCGCGGTGCGCAAGGCGATTCAGCTGGCCTACGACTACCAGGGCGCGTTGCGGGCCTTCCGCGGCGGCGCGGGAACCGTCGCCGCCGGGCCGTTGCCCAACACGATGTCGTGCCGCCCGAACCTGCCACCGGCGCATCGCGACCTCGCTGAGGCGCGGCGGATCCTCGACCAGGCGGGCATCGGCAAGCTGACGCTGACCATGAGCTTCCAGCCGTCGTCGACGGTGTGGAAGCAGGAGGCGACGCTGCTGCAGTCGAACCTGGCCGAGATCGGGGTGACGCTCAACCTCGAACCGATCGCCTTCGCCGACTACCTGAGCCGGTTGTCGGACCGGTCGAAGATCCCGCAGATGATGCTGCTGGAGGAGTTCGCCCAGTTCCCCGATCCGGGCGCGCTGCTGGTCCGGGGCTACCACTCCGAGTCGGTCGGCACGAACCGCTCCGGCTACGCCGATCCCGCGCTGGACGCGCTGCTGCGGCAGGCCCTGGCCAGCCCCGCCGCCGAGCAGGCCTGCCCGAGCTACCTGCGGGCGCAGGAGCTGATCGACCGCCAGGCGATCGCCCTGCCCATGTACACGTTGGACAAGTCGATCGGCTTCGCGAACCGGGTGTCCGGGGTGCGTCCGGCCACGGTCGGGTCCGGGGTGTCGGTGCCGGATCTGCGGCTGTCCGCGGGAGGCGCCCGATGAGCCGATCACGACAGGCGATCTGGTTCCTGGTGCGCCGGCTGGGCACCGCGCTGCTGACGGTGCTCGGGCTGGTCACGCTCGTGTTCGCGATGATCAAGCTGATCCCGGGCGACGAGGCGCAGGTGGCGGCCGGTGACGGCGCCACGCCGGCGCAGGTCGAGCGCACCCGCGCGCAGCTCGGTCTCGACGCCCCGGCGATCGTGCAGTACTTCCGCTACCTGGGCCGGCTCGTGCACGGCGATCTCGGCACGTCCACGGCGACCCGGCATCCGGTGCTCACCGATGTGCTCTCGGTGCTGCCCGCGACGGCCGAGCTGGTGGTGCTCGCGCTGCTGCTGGCGCTGCTGGTGGCCTTGCCCGCCGCCACGTTCGCGGCGCTGCGGCACGGGGCGGCCACCGACGCGGTCAGCCGGATCCTGGTCGTCATCACCGCCGGGCTGCCGACCTTCTGGCTGGGTCTGCTGCTGCAATGGCTGCTGGGCACCAAGCTGGAGATGCTGCCGATCTCCGGCCGGTTCTCCGCGGGCGTCGAAGTCCCGACACGCACGGGCATGGCCATGCCCGACGCACTGCTCGCCGGTGACCTCTACGCGTTCTACGACGCGCTCCAGCACTTCGTGCTGCCCGCCTCGGTGCTCGCCGTCCCGGTCGCCGCGCAGCTGTTCCGGTTGCTGCGCGCGGAACTGCTGACCGTGCTCTCCCGTGAACACATCACCGTCGCCAGAGCCAAGGGCGTGCCGATGCGACGGCTGGTGCGCGGCCACGCGGTGCCGAACGCGATGGGCCCGGTGCTCACGCTCACCGGCATCGAGGTCGGCATCCTGGTCGGCTCGGCCGTGCTGGTCGAATCGATCTTCGGGCTCTCCGGTGTCGGCGCCTACCTGCAGAACGCCGTGGAACAGCGGGACATCTTCGCGGTGCTGGGCACGGTGACGGCGATCGGTGTGCTGGTCGTGCTCGCCAACCTCGTGACCGACATAGTGCAGCTCGCCCGGGATCCGCGGCTGCGCTCGACCCGGATGGGCGGGTGAGGACCGTGCCGCATCCCATTCAAACCCCTCGGCTGATCCGGTCGACCAGGCGGAGCACGCTCGACGCGATCGTGATCGCGCTGGTCTGCCTGGTCGTGGCGACGGCGCTGCTGGGGCCGCTGCTCGCGCCCGAGTCGGTGTTCCGCTCGAACGTGTTGGAAGCCCTGCAGCCGCCCAGCGCCGCGCACTGGTTCGGCACCGACGACCAGGGCAGGGACGTGCTCTGGCGGCTGGTGGCCGGGGCCCGCGAAACGCTGCTGGCCGCGATGCTCGTGGTGGCGTGCTATTCGGCGATCGGTTGCCTGGTGGCGGTGCTGGCCACCGTCGGCGGCCGGTGGCTGGACGAGGTGCTGATGCGGGTCACCGACGTCGCGTTGGCACTGCCCGGGATGGTCGTGGCCCTCGGTTTCGCCGCCGCGATGGGGCCGAGCCTCAAGAGCGCGATCATCGCGATGATCCTGGCCGGCTGGCCGATGACCGCGCGGCTGCTGCGCGGCGTGATGCACGAGACGATGGCGATGCCGTTCGTCGCCGGGGCCCGCGTGCTCGGGGTTTCGCGGACCCGGCTGATGCTGCGCCACGTCCTGCCGAACTCGCTGGATGCGCTGCTGGTCAAGTGGGCCGGGGACATCGGTTTCACCGTCCTGCTGCTGGCCGGGCTGTCGTTCATCGGCGTCGGCGCCCAGCCGCCCAGCGCCGAGTGGGGCGCCATGATCTCGGGCGCGAAGGGCTACATCGCCACCGCCTGGTGGGTGGCTCTCGCCCCCGGCCTGGCCATCGCCGTCACCGCCGCGGCCTTCGGGCTGCTCGGCGATCTGCTGCAAGTCCGCCGCAATCCCGCGCTGAGGAAGAAATGAGGTCCGCGATGGTCGCGACCCCGCTGCTGGACATCCGCGGGCTGACGGTCGAGGTCGACGGGCCCGCGGGGCCGGTGACGCTGGTGGATTCCTTCGATCTCGGTATAGCCGCCGGTGACCGGGTGGCGCTGGTCGGCGAGTCCGGTTCCGGCAAGTCCGTCATGGCCCGGTCGGTGCTCCGGCTGGATCCCGATGTGGCGTTGTCCGGTTCGATCCGCCTCGGCGGCACCGAACTGCTGTCGTGCGGGGAGGCCGAGTTGACCCGGGTGCGGGGCGGCCGGGTCGGCATGGTGTTCCAGGATCCGATGGGCGCGCTGAACCCGCTGCAGACGATCGGCCGGCAGATCGCCGAACCGCTGCTGCTGAAGGGAGTCCCGCGGCGGACCGCGCTGAACCGGGCCCGGGACCTGCTCGACGAGCTCGGCGTCGATCGGGCCGCGGAGCGGCTGCGGGCCTACCCGCACGAGTTCTCCGGCGGGATGCGCCAACGCGTGGTGCTCGCGATGGCCTTGATCGGCGAGCCCGAGCTGCTGATCGCCGACGAGCCGACCACCGCGCTGGACGTGCGGGTGCAGCAGCAGGTGCTGGCGCTGCTGGATGACGTGTGCCGGCGCCGCGGCCTGGCGGTCCTGCTCATCACCCACGACCTGGGTTTGGTCGCGGGCTTCGCCGAGCGGGTCGTCGTGATGTACGCGGGCCGCAAGGTCGAGGAACGACCGGTGCGACCGCTCTACGCGCAGCCCGCCCATCCCTACACCTCGGGTCTGCTGAAAGCGGTGCCGCGGATCGATCGTGAGACGCAGCGGCTGGCGTCCATCCCGGGCGTCCCGCCCACGCCCTCGGCTCGCCCCGCTGGCTGCGCGTTCCACCCCCGCTGCGAGGTGCGCGTGGACCGGTGCAGCACCGAGATCCCGCTGCAGCGCACCTTGGAACAAGGTGTCGCCGCCTGCCACCTGCTCGGCGATGATGCGGAGGCCCGCCGATGAGCCTGCTCGACGTACGCGCGGTGACCAAGGACTTCCGCGGCACGCGCGCCCTGGACGCCGTCGACCTGGCCGTGGGCGAGGGCGAAACGGTCGGACTGGTCGGCGAATCCGGGTCCGGGAAGTCCACCTTGCTGAGGTGCGTGCTGCGGCTGGAACGCCCGGACAGCGGCGAGATCCGCTACGACGGCATCGACGTGATCCGCGCGGACCGGGCGCAGCGCAAGAGGTTTCGCCGGGAAGTGCAGATGGTGTTCCAGGATCCGCACGCCAGCCTCAACCCGCGGATGACCGTCGAACAGCTGGTTTCCGAAGGCATGCTCGTGCACGGGCTGGAGCGGTCCCGGGCCGGCCGCCGGGACCGCGTGGTGCAGCTGCTGTCGATGGTCGGGCTGGATCCCGCGGACATGGGCCGCCGCCCCGGCTCGTTCTCCGGCGGGCAGCGGCAGCGCATCGCCATCGCGCGGGCGCTGGCGGTGCGACCGCGGCTGCTGGTGTGCGACGAACCGGTGTCCGCCCTGGACGTTTCGGTGCAGGCGCAGGTGATCAACCTGCTCGCGGACATGCAGGCGGAGCTGGGGCTGACGGTGCTGTTCATCGCGCACGACCTCGCCGTGGTCGGCCACCTCTGCACCCGGATCGCGGTCATCTCGCGCGGCGAGATCGTCGAATCCGGGCCGCGCGAGCAGGTTTTCGGCGAGCCGCGCCACGAGTACGCCCGCGCACTGCTGGACGCGGTGCCCATTCCCGATCCCACGATCGCACGATGAGAGGACGCCGGATGCGAATCGGAGTAGACGGCCGAAAGATCCCCGAGAGCGCCAAGCGCGGGCCGGTCGCCAGCCTCGACCACGGCCACGAGCTCGGCATGGCCGGGCTGTTCTTCCGGACCGTGCTGGACATGAGCCCGACCCTCGACCCCGGCGAGCTCGCCGCGATCCGGCAGCGCGCCGACGAACTCGGCATGTACCTGGAGACCGGGCTCGGCAAGGTCAACCCCTACGCGCTCGCCGAAGCACCGGAGCTGCGCGCGATCGGCGACGGGGACGTGCTGCTGGGATTCCGGCGCATGATGGAGGCCTGCGCGGCGATCGGCTGCCGGGAGCTGTGGGTGGCGACGGCCAACTACAAGCCGGCGTATCGCGGCCGGTGGGCCTACGACCGCTTCCGCACGGACGTGACCTGGGACGAGCAGCTCGCCGCCACCGACCGGTTCCTGCACCGGCTCGCGCCGATCGCGCGGGATCTCGGCATCCACCTGAACCTGGAGACGCACGAGGAGATCACCACCTTCGAGCTGGTGCGGCTGGTGGAATCGGTCGGCGCCGACGTCACGGGAATCGTCTTCGACACGGCGAACGTCCTGCAACGCGTGGAGCATCCGGTGTGGGCGGCGCGGCGGGTCGCGCCGTACGTCCGCCAGACGCACATCAAGGACGCCCTGATCGCGCACGAGTCCGGTGAGCTCGCCTACCAGATGCGCCCGTGCGGCTCCGGCGTGGTGGACTTCGCCGCGCTGCTGCCGATCCTCGCCGCGGCCAACCCGGCCGTGCACCTGACGATCGAGAACGACGAGTCGCTGGACGACCGGCCGCGGCCGCGCAAGCCCATCCTCATCGAGATCTACTCCCCGGAATTCCTTGCCGGGCACCCGGACCTGACGGTCGAGGAGATGGCCGCCTACCTGGAGATGGTGCACGGCTACGAGCGGCGGATCCTCCGCGGCGAGTTGCCCACCCGTCAGGCCTACGCCGAACAACCTTACGGCTACGCCGAAACCGTGGCCTACATCCAGCGCAGCGCCGAGCACCTGCGATCGGTGTGCCAGGCCGCGGACCTGCCGGTGACCGCGTGATGATCGCCGCGCGGCGGCGCGTGGAGATCTGCGCGCGCGACCTGCCGGGCGCCCCGGCGGATCCGGCCGAGGCGGTCGGCAAGGCCCGCGAACTGGGCTTCGGCGGTGTCCACTTCCCCTCGGTGACAGCGATTTCCGCGCGGCATGAGGCTCGGCAGCTGGCGGAGTTCGCGGAATTCGCCGCCGAGCAGCAGGTCAACGTGTCACTGGCGGTGGGCATGCTCAACGCCTACCGCCTGGAGCGGGCCGCCGAGCTGCTCGCGGCGGGATCGGGCGATCTGCTGCGCGGATTCGACCGGACGCTGGCCTCGGCAGCCGCGCTCGGCGTGCACGAGCTGACCGTGATCGTGGGCACCGAGGCGGACCGCTTCGACCCCGCCATCCCCTGGCCGGAACAGCTGCGCGCCACCGGTGATCTGCTGGCACGCCTCGCGCCTGTGTTGCGCGACGCGGGCAGCAGGCTGCTGATCAAGACGCACGAGGAGATCACCACCTTCGAAATCGTCCGGCTCGTGGAGGCCGTCGGCCCGGACGTGCTGGGCGTCGCCTTCGACCCGGTGAACGTGCTGATCCGGCTGGAAGATCCGGTCGCCGCGGCCCGCCGCGTCGCGCCGCACACCCGCGCGATCCACCTCGACGACGCCTGGCTGTGCCAGACCCCGCGCGGCCTGGCACGCCGGATGTGCCCGCTGGGGCGGGGAATCCTCGACTGGCCGCCCCAGCTGCCGGAGGACACCCGGCTGGTCCTGGACTTCCACCGCGCAGAGCTGGAGCTGCCGTACTTCGACCAGACCTGGCTCGCCGCGCAACCCGACGCGACCTGCGCCGAACTCGCGGCGCTCGCAGCCCACGCCGCGGCCGACCGCGAGCCGGTCTCCGACCTCGGCGTTCGCCTCACGGCCGCACTCGACGCGCTGCCCCGATGACACCCGACCGGGAGAATCGCATGCCCAATCCCGACAAGACGCACCGCCGCGAGGGCAGCCACTGGGTCAGCCCGGTGAACTTCGACCCCGAGGTGCAGGGCCAGTTCCACTGGCCCCAGCCGTTCGCGCTGATCGACAGCACGTTGCGCAAGACGTTGTTCACCGCCGGCGCCACCACCACGATCGACGGTTTCCTGCGCATCGCCGAAGCGCTCGCCGACGCGGGCGTCGAGGACGAGAGCCTCAACATCAACTGGGGCGGCGGCAGCGCCCCGATCCCGCGCGAACTCGAACTCTGCCGGGCCATCGCGGGCCGCGACTTCGGTTTCCGGCTCAACGTCTACGCGGACACGCTGCTGTCGGACGGGGTGAACCGGCAGCCGGTCACGGCACGCGAAACGGCCCAGCTGCTGGCCGATCTCGGCGTTCGCGTGCTGGCACCGGGCATCGTGCAGGCGCCGTCGAAAGAGGCCCAGCGACGCCAGCTGGACGAGCTCGCCGACTTCTTCGAGCTGGCCCGCGAACTCGGGATGGACGTCACGATCACCCTCGCGCACGTGGGCAGGCGCGACTGGGACAGCCTCGTCGAGGTCTCCAACGTCGCGATCGCGCTCGGCGCGCGGCGGATCGACCTGATGGACTCCACCAGCAGCCTCGCGCCGGAGGCCATGAAGGTGTTCATCGCCCGCTACCGCGCCGCCCTGGTGCGCGACGTCCCGGTGACCATGCACGTGCACGACGACTTCGGCCTGGCCACGGCCGGGGCCATCGCCGCCGCCACCGCCGGGGCCTCCCCGGACGTCTCGGTCGCCGGGGTCTCCTACCGCGCCGGTTTCGCGCCGCTGGAGGAAGTGGTCACCAGCCTCGAATTCCTCTACGGCGTGGACACCGGCATCCGGCTGGACCGGCTCCAGCCGCTGGCCGACCTCGTCGCCGCCGAGATGGGGTTGCCGATCCCGCCGCTGAAACCGCTGGTCGGCGAGTACGCGTTCCTCCGGCACATGCCCGGTGACGTGCTGTCCTGCCTGCGCCAGGGAACCGACGCGTTCCCGCCGGTCTCCGCGTGCGTCGACCCGTCGGTCATCGGTTCCCGGATGAGCTGGGTCTGGGACAGCCTGAGCACCGACGCGATGGCCCGGGAACTCGGCAGATCGCTGGGCGAGACGCTCACCGACGAGGAAGTCCGTGCGGTGCACGCCGCCCTGGACTCGGCCGTGGAGCGGATCACCACCTACCCGCGCTGGCTCACCTCGGCCGAAGCCACCAACCTCTGCCGGCAGACCCTGTCCGGACTGCGATCGGCGAACGACCAATGAGCAGTATCGCGATCCTCAACGCATTGCCCGCCGATGCCGCCCGTGAAGCGCTGCACGCGTGCTGCCCGTCGGCGCGCTG
Source organism: Saccharopolyspora sp. NPDC050389 (assembly GCF_040655595.1). Classification (NCBI taxonomy): domain Bacteria; kingdom Bacillati; phylum Actinomycetota; class Actinomycetes; order Pseudonocardiales; family Pseudonocardiaceae; genus Saccharopolyspora; species Saccharopolyspora sp. NPDC050389. The sequence continues at coordinate 80,100 of NZ_JBFAKG010000009.1, read as the reverse complement.
GTCACGGGAAATGGCCGCCCGGCGCCCCTTTTCCTCCGCATCGGCGCTGATCGCCGCGGGCACGAGCCTGCTCGACGGCATGGCCGACGCCGAGCTAGTGGAGGTGATCTCCCGGCACGATCCGATCGGGGCCGACGCCGGCGACGGCCGGCTGACCAGTCGCTGGTCCCGCCGGGAGCAGTCGGGAGTGCTCGGTGAGGGTGTCGCGATCCGCGCCGAGTTCGCCGAGCTGAACCGGCAGTACCGGGAGCGCTTCGGCTACGTCTACCTGGTCTGCGCCACCGGGCGATCCGCCGCCGACATCAGGGACGACCTCGTCCACCGGCTGCACCAAGACGAGGCGGTCGAGCTGCGGACCGCTCGTGCGGAGCTGCGCAAGATCGTCGAGCTGCGGCTCGGCCGAATCCTCGAGGCGGTACGCTGAGCGTGCACATTGCACACGATGCGCCCGCGCGGGAGGTATTGGTGGACGAGCAGGACCAGGCGGCACCGTACTTCGTCACCGCCGTGGAGCGGGGAATGGCCGTCCTGCAGGCCTTCACCGCCGCTCGCCCCGAGCTGAACTTCACCGAGGCCGGCGAGCTGACCGGGCTGAGCCGCGCCACCACCCGGCGGCTGATGCTGACCCTGCGCGACCTCGGCTTCCTGACCTCCGAGGACGCGCGGACGTTCCGGCTCGCCCCCAAGGTGCTGCAACTCGGCTACAGCTACCTCTCCGGCATGCCGCTGCGCGACATCGCCCGGCCGCACCTGGAAACGCTCTCCGGTCAACTCGGCGAGACCGCCGGGCTCGCGGTGCTGGACGGCACGGAGATCCTCTACGTCGCGATAGCGATGTGCCCGCGGCTGACCGCGGTCCGGATCAACCTCGGCACCCGCTTCCCCGCGCCCGCGACCGCCGCCGGCCGGGCCCTGCTCGCCAACCTGCCGCCCGCCGCGCTGGACAAGGCCCTCGCCGAAACGACGCTGGACCGCGCCGCGGGCACCACGTCCGAGCGGGTGTTCCGCGATCGCCTGGCCGAAATCCGCGACCGGGGCTGGGCGCTGGCCGACAGCGAGCTCGACGACGAACTCCGCGGCGCCGCCGCCCCGGTCGCCGACCAGGACGGTCGCGTCACGGCGGCGGTGAGCGTCTCGCTGCACAGCGGCCGCCAGACCGCAGAGGCCATGCAGCGCGACGTGATCCCGCAGGTGACCCGCACGGCCGAGCTGATCCACGCCGACCTGACCGGAACCCCCCGAACCAGGCCCTGACGCTATTGCGGCTGCGCTATTGCGGGTCCAGCTCGGCGATGGTCCGGGTCAGCCAGTCGCGGTCCGCCCTGCTGGTCGCGCCGGCGAGGGTGAGCATTCCCCGGCGGAAGCGGTCGGGCATGTCGGCGGCGCGCAGCGGCCGGCCCTGGTCGTAGAAGTAGCTCGCCGGCTGGTCCATGAAGGCCAGTCGGCGGCGCAGCACCTGGGCCTGGTCGGCCGGGCTCGGCAGGAAGCGCAGGAACGCCAGCAGGATCAGGAACGAGTTGCGGTCGGTGATCTCGACCTCGGCCGGTTCGCGCAGCCGGCGCAGTAGTTCCGCCCGGCCGCCGTCGGTGAGGGTGAGGACGTTGCGCGGGGTGGCACCGGTGCCGCGTTCGGTGTGCTTCGTGAGGTACCCGGCGGCCTGCAGGCGATTGAGCGCCGGGTACAGCGCGCCGTCGCTGAGCGGGCGGATGTGCCCACTCAGACCGGAGATGCGTTGCCGCAGGTCGTAGGCGTGCAGGGGTTCCTCGTAGAGGAAGCCGAGGATGCACAACGTCAGCACGGGCCCGCCCTTCCTTGTGTCGATCGCCATGGTAATACCTCTAATCGAGAGCACTCGATTAGAGTGCCAGCGATCGAGCGAAAGGATCACGAGATGCCGACGGACCAGTCAGCGACGACGGAGTACCTGACCACGCCCGAGGGCCACCGGCTGTCCTATGTGGATTTCGGTGGCCCCGGCCGCCCCGTCCTCGCACTGCACGGCGCTTACGGGCGCGGCCGCGCCTTCCACGGGCTGGCCGAGCGCCTTGGCCCGCGGTACCGGGTGATCGCGGTGGACCAGCGCGGGCATGGACTGTCCGATCATCCACGCGACTACGGACGCGAGGCATTCATCGGCGATGCCGCGTCGGTGATCGAGCAGCTGGGCCTCGCGTCGGCGGTGGTGCTCGGGCACTCCCTGGGAGGGATCAACGCCTACCAGCTGGCCGCGCGCAGGCCGGAGCTGGTCGCGGCGGCGGCCGTGGTGGATGTCGGGGCCGAGATCTCCGTTCCCGAGGACACCGCGATCGCCGGCCTGCCGCAGCGCTTCGCCAGCCTGCAGGCGCTGCGCGAGGGCATTTGGCGTGCCATCGCACCGTTTGGCGTGGTCGAGCATTTCGACGAGAGCGCCGTCGAGGACGAGCATGGCTGGCGCTTCCTGTGGGACGCGGCGGATATGGCGCAGGTCAAGCGCGGCGCGTGCGGTGCATGGTGGGACGACTGGGCCGGGGGCGAGCAGCCGCTGCTGCTGATCCGGGGCGAGGACAGTCCGCTGATCCCGCCGGCGCACGGCGCGGACATGGTCCGACGGCGGGCCAACACCGAGCTGGTGACCATCGAGGGCGCGGGCCACGACCTGTACCTCAGTCATCCCGACCAGTTCGCCGCGGCGGTGCGGCGGTTCCTCGACGAACTCGGACGCTGATCACCGCCTGCCCGTCCCTTTCTGCCAGGCGGACGCTTCCTTTGCTCGGCTCGGCCGGGCGTCAAGAGCGCGTAAACAAGCCACCCCTGCCGCTTGCCCTCCCCGTGCGACAGGCGTAGCTTCTGCATTCATGACCGGATGAGTCAATTTGGTCAAACGTGTACGAGATGGTGGAGGCTTGGGTGGCGGATGGTGCTCGGGATCGTTCCCTCGAACGCATGCGGCGCGGGCAGCGCATTCTGGATGCCGCTGCCGAGCTGATCCTGCGCTGGGGTTACGACAAGACCACTTTGGACGACGTCGCCCGGTTGGCCGGGGTCTCGAAAGGGACGATCCACCTGCACTGGAAGAACCGGGAGCGGCTGTTCCTGGTTCTGCTGCGGCGGGAACGGGTCGGGCTGCTGACTGAGGTCCGGCGGCATGTGGTCGAGTCGCCGGAGGCGCCGTCGCTGCACAGCCTGCTGCGGCACACCGCGCTGGTCTACCAGCGGCATCCCCTGCTCATGGCCGCGCTGACGCGTGACATGGACGTGATCGGCAAGCTGGCGCGCACCGAGAAGGCCGCTCAGGCCGGGGAAGCTTTGCGGAGCGACTTCGTGCGGTACCTGGAGGTGCTGCACGGGCGGGGCCTGATCCGGACCGACCTGGGGCTGGCCGAGCTGGTGCAGCTGGTCAGCTCGATCTTCCTCGGGTTCTTCCTGGCGCCGCCGTTGGTTCCGGCGGAGTTCGCGGTCTCCGAGGAGGTGCGCGCGCAGTTGCTGGCCGAGGCGGTGTGCCGGGCGTTGGCGGCCGGGCGGGAGTCCACTTCGGAGGATGCGCAAGACCTCGCGGTGGCCACGGTGTCGTACCTGGACGAGTCGTTGAGCAACGCGGAAGCGAAGTATCGGGCCCTGCTGGGTTCTGGGGAATGAGGGGTGTGCCGGTGTCTGTTGTGGTGCCGTTGGATGCTGTCGGCGCGGACTTGGCGCTGGTCGGCGGTAAGGGCGCGTCGCTGGCGCGGCTGGCGGGCGCGGGGTTGCCCGTGCCGCCGGGGTTTGACGTCACGACGGTGGCGTACCGGGATTTCGTGGCCGCCGGCGGTTTGCAGGAACGGATCCTGGCGGCCGTGGCCGAGGTCGATCCGGACCGGCCGGAGACCGCGCAGGCGGCGTCCGACCGGATCCAGCGGTGGTTCGCCGAGTCGCCGGTGCCCGCGGTGATCGCGGAGGCCGTCGGCGAGGCGTATGCCGGGATGGGCGACGAGGTGCCGGTGGCGGTGCGGTCGTCGGCGACCGCCGAGGACCTGCCGGACATGTCGTTCGCGGGTCAGCAGGACACGTTCCTCAACATCCGCGGTGAGGCGGCGGTGCTGGATGCGGTGCGGCGCTGCTGGGCGTCGTTGTGGACCGCGCGGGCGATCGACTACCGGCTGCGCAACGGGGTGGCCGCCGACGACGTGGCGTTGGCGGTCGTGGTGCAGGAGCTGGTGCCCGCGGAGGCCGCCGGGGTGTTGTTCACCCGGGATCCGGTGACCGGAGCCGGCGAGGACGTCCTGGTGAACGCGGCGTGGGGGTTGGGCGAGTCGATCGTGGGCGGTCAGGTCACGCCGGACACCTATGTGGTGGCGCGTGACGGCCAGGTGCGCGAGCAGGTCGTCAGCGACAAAGCGGTGATGACGGTGCGCACCACCGAAGGCACCCGGGAGGAGCCGGTGCCCGCGGAGCGTCGCGACGTCGCGGTCCTCTCCACTGCCCAGGCCGGCGAGCTGTCGGCGTTGGGGGTGCGGATCGAGGAGTTGTACGGGTGCCCGATGGATGTGGAGTGGGCCGCTCGGGACGGGCGGTTCTGGGTCGTGCAGGCGCGGCCGATCACGGGGTTGCGGGACCGGCCGGTGGAGACGTGGAACGACAGCCTCGGCGGGGATTACCTGTGGACGTGCGCGAATCTGGGTGAGGCGATCCCGAGCGTGATGACGCCGTGCACCTGGTCGCTGGTGGAGATCTTCATGTCGGAGACGATGGCGCTGTCGCGGGTGGGGCCGCACCGGTTGTCGGGCAACATCGGCGGCCGGTTCTACCTGAATCTGAGCTTGACGTTCGCGGTGGGCAACGCGCTGGGGCTGGGTTCGCTGGTGCGCTCCGCCAGCGAGCAGGCTTTCGGGCGCATTCCCGAGGATGTGAAGGTTCCGGCGCTGCCGATGTCGCGGTGGCGGGTGGTGCGGTCGGCGGCGTCGAGCGCATTGCCGTTCTTGCGGCGGGTGGCGGCGTATCAGCGGCGGTTGCCGGAATTGCTGGCGTCCTCGCCTGATCGGTGTGCGCGGTTGCACGAGCGGATCGCCGCGGTCGGTGGCGCCGAGGAGTTGCGGGCGTTGTGGCGTTCAGATGTCGAGCCGCTGCTGCGGGACTCCAGCCGGATGCTGGCGGCCGGGGCGCGGTTGGACGGTGCCGGTCTGGTGCGGATTCGGCCGCGGCTGCTGAAGCTCGTCGGCGAAGCGGATGCGAATGCGCTGCTCACCGGGCTCAGCGCCGGCGGGGATGCGTTGGCGAGCCTGGGGCCGGTGATGGGGCTGGGTGAGCTGGCGCGCGGGGACATCGACCGGGAGACGTTCGCACGGTCGTGGGGGCATCGGTGCCCGGACGAGTTCGAGGTGTACGCGCCTCGGCCCGCCGAGGATCCGGAGTGGATCGACCGGCAGCTGGCGGGCTTGCGTTCGGCGGCGGATCCGGCGGAGCTGCTAGCACGGCAGGAACGCGCGCGGGATGCGGCGTGGGCGCGGCTGCGGTCGCGTCATCCGGGCAAGGAACGGCGGTTGCGGCGCCGGATCACCGGGGCCGCGCGGGCGGCTCGGGGCCGCGAGGCGGCGCGTTCGGAGTTGATCCGGGCGTTCTGGGTGCTGCGGGCTTTCGTGTTGCGCGCCGGTGAGCTGACCGGGGCTGGCGAGGACCTGTTCTTCTTGCGGATCGAGGAGGTCCTCGCGCTGCTGGGAGGGTCGCGGGAACCGTTGGGGGCGGTTGCGGATCGGCGGCAGACCTACCGGGCGTATGCGGCGCTGGGGCCGTATCCGACGTTGGTCCGGGGGCATTTCGATCCGGTGCGGTGGTCGGCTCGGCCGGACCGGCGGATGGATGTGTTCGACGAGTCGGTGGCGTTGGCGCCGGTGTCGGATTCGGTGCGCGGTTTCGCGGGTGCGGCCGGTGTCGTGGAGGGGACGGCGCGGGTGCTGGCGTCGGTCGACGAGGGCGAAACGTTGCGGCCGGGCGAGGTTCTGGTGACGACGGTGACGAACGTGGGGTGGACGCCGTTGTTCCCGCGGGCCGCGGCGGTGGTCACGGATGTGGGGGCACCGCTGTCGCATGCGGCGATCGTGGCGCGGGAGCTGGGGATTCCGGCCGTGGTGGGCTGCGGCAATGCCACGACGCGGCTGCGCAGTGGTGATCGGGTGCGGGTGGACGGGGCCGCGGGGACGGTCGAGGTCCTGGCCGCTGATTCCTGACGGGGCGCCCGGTGGACCGGTGGGTTCAGGGGCGCCAGCGGGCGATGTAGCCGGGGCGGTCGGCGTAGGGCAGGCCGAGGAGCGCTCGGGTGGGGCAGCCACGTTCGTCTTCGGGCGGGTAGCTCTCCCCCAGCTCGTCGCAGGGGCCGCCGCCGGTGCCGCAGTGGTGGTGGGTGGCCAGCAGGCGGGACTTCAGCTCGCATTCCCGGAATCCCCGGATCGGGGTGATCAGGCAGGCGTGGGCGGCGCCGGTTTCGGCGTCTTGCCTGGCCACGCGCAGCAGTTCCAGGTCGATGTCGAGCTGGCGGCGCAGGAATTGGACGAACCGGTCCATCTGGCGCACTCCCGTTGTCCGCGGTGTTCGTCGGTCACAGACAGGGACGCGGTGGCGGTTCGGTCGTGACGGCGTTCGACCGGCGTGATCTTGTCATCCGGCGGCGTGGTGGCTGGTTGACCGGTTGTTGGCGGGTTGTCGCCAAGAATTCCCCGGTCCGGTTACCGCTGCGTACGGTTCGGGCGGGCTCGGCCCTGATCGTGATCGTTCGTCCGGTTTTGGGAGTGGCTATGGCTTTGCGCGATGTTCGGGTGGCCCGTCGGGTGTTGCTGGCCGGTGGGCTGGCGGTCTCGGCGGTCGGCGTGTGCGGGATGCCGGCGGTGGCCGGCGGGTCGCGGCGGTCGGCCGCGCCGGAGATCGCTTCGACGGCGGATTGGCAGGCGCGGGAGCCCACTTCGCCGGTGGATGTGCTCGACAGCAAGCCGGTCAAGATCGTCGTGCATCACACGGCCTCGCCCAACGTCGACGACACCTCGCAGGAGGCGGCGTTCGCGCTGGCCCGGCAGATCCAGGACTTCCACATGGATTCCAACGGGTGGAAGGACACCGGGCAGAACTTCACCAACTCCCGTGGCGGCTGGCTGATGGAGGGCCGCCACCGGAGCCTGGAGGTGCTGACCGCCGGTGATCAGCACGTGCAGGGTGCGCATGCGGGCGCGGAGAACCCGGTGTCGCTGGGCATCGAGAACGAGGGCACCTACACCGACGCCACGGTGCCGGAGGACCTGTGGGATTCGCTGGTGCAGCTGTGCGCCTACATGGTCGCGCAGTACGGCATCGAGCCCGGTGAGATCTACGGGCACCGCGACTTCATGGCCACGGAGTGCCCCGGTGATGTCCTGTATGGACGATTACCGGAGCTGCGTGAGGCCGTTGGCGCGGCCACCGGCCGGGCTGTCGTGCAGCCCGCGGTGTGGCCGCTGCTGCGCCCGGAGGCGGCGGGCCCGTCGGTGACGGCGTTGCAGCTTCTGCTGCGGGCGCAAGGGGCTTCGGTGCCGGTGGATGGCGTGTTCGGCCCGCAGACGCAGGCAGCGGCGGGCGGGATCGTCGCGGCCAGCGGCGCAGCAGGAGCTTCCTGCTATGCGACGCGGCTGCCGGAGCCGGGCCTGTTCGGCGGTTCGGCTTGGGCCGGGCTGACACCGGCGCTCGGTCCAGGTGCCGGCGGTGACGCGGTGCGGGCGGCGCAGGTGCTGCTGACGTCTCGCGGCCGGTACGTGGCCGCGGATGCACGTTTCGGCGACCGGATGGCCGCGGTGGTGCGGGAGTTCCAGGTGTCGAGCGGCCTGGCGGCCACGGGCGTGCTGGACCAGCGGACCTGGCAGCGCTTGCTGGGCTGATCGCGGGAATGCCGGCTGCACCTGATCAGCTGGTATCAGGTGCAGCCGACTCGTGTGTCAGAGCAGGACCGCGCAGCCCCGGTGGCGCAGCTCGTCGAGCCAGCAGGGGTGGTGGTCGAGTTTCGTCCAGCGCAGGTCGAGCTTCGTCAGGTTCGGCAGGGCCGCCAGGCCTTCGGGCAGTTCGCGCAGCGCGGTGGCGCGCAGGTCGAGGTGAGTCAGCCCGGTCAGGGCGGCGATGGAGTCCGGCAGGCGTTGCAGCGGGTTGTTGCGCAGCTCCAGGTGTTGCAGCTGCCCCGGTAGCGATTCCGGTAGCTCGGTGGTGCGGGCGGTCGCCGAGGCGGCGATCCGCACGGCAGTGCAGACGAAGGACAACCCGGCCGACCTGATCAACGTGGCGTTGGAGGAGCTGGTCCGAGCCCGCTGCGAGCTGCCGGGCTACACGACGCTGGACGCGATGGCCGCCACGATCCGCACGGAGGTCAACTCCGGGTTCTTCGAGATGGTTGCGGCCCGGCCGGCCTGGGCCGAGCGGGCTCGGCTGGATCGGGTGCTGGTGGTGGACCCGGCCACGCGGCGCAGCGAGTTCGATCGGATGAAGACTCCGGCGCAGTCAGCCACGCTGGGCAAGTTCAAGCAGCGGCTGGCGCATCTGCAGGAGCTGGACGCGATCGGCCCGACCGAGGTGTGGCTGGAGAGAGTGCCGCCGGGGAAGGTCGTGCACTTCGCCGGTGCGGCGCGGACGGCTGACGTCGACGACATGCGTAAAACCGGCGACGCGAAGCGGGTGACGTTGCGATCACCCCACCGGAGACGACCGAGGCCGGCGGCACCGTCGCGGGTGATGCCGGGGTGGACGGCGAGGTCGCGGAGCGGGCAGTGGCTCAGGATTCTGCTCTGTAGCGGGCGGCGATTGTGGCGGCGCGGTTGCGAAGAGATGTGCGCAACCATTGCGGGGCCAGGGCTTCCGCGCTGGTCGCGAGCTGCCAGAGCGCCCATTCTGCGTGTCTGGAATCTTGAAAGGCCACCCCCAGCCGCAGCCAGCCGTCTGGGTCCGTCTCTTCGGAATGGATGGCCAGCACGGTGCTTACCAGGTCCTCGCGCCGTGCCGGGTCAATTCGTGCCAGCACGGTGACCTGGTCGTCGCCGTTGCGGAACTGGAAGCTGCGTTCCTGCCAGACCTGGTCCAGGTCGACCTGGTCGGGTCGCTGTGCAGGTTCTTCGAGTTCTTCGGCGGCCAAGATCCGCGAAAGTCGATAGGTGCGATCGGCGCCAGCGTGAGTGGCCAGCAGATAGCCCGTGTCGCGCACGGTGACCAGGCCGATCGGGTCGACCGTGCGCCATTTCGGGGGTCGATCCACTGCGGCATAGCGGATGCGCAGTTTATGTCCGGCCAGCACGGCGCGCCGGACCTCGATCATCGTCTTGTCGGGCAGCTCGTCGGTCACCAGACGGCGCGAGAGCAGGTCCGTGTGGGGGTCGATGAGCAACCGCTCGGTCATGCCGGCTGCGGTGTCCCGATAGCTTTCCGGCAGCGCGTCGATCACCTTGAGCATTGCCGAAGCGAGCGCGGACCCGAATCCGAATGCCTGCGCGCCGCGCCGCGATCCGGCGACCAGCAGTGCGAGTGCTTCATCGTCGCTCAGCCCGGTGAGCTCGGTCCGGAATCCGGGCAGTAAGGCGAACCCTCCGTGCCTGCCGCGCTTGGCATAGACCGGGACACCAGCCACGGACAGCGCCTCGATGTCCCGTAGAACAGTGCGGGTGGACACCTCCAGCTCCCGGGCAAGCACGCTGGCAGACAGATGTCCACGCTGGCGTAACAGCAGCACCAGGGAGACCAGTCGGTCGGCGCGCATAGAGGAAATTCTACCAATAATCACGACAGAGGGTGTCGTGATTTGCTGGGAGCTTGACTTGGCGACCATCGGACAGCCCGATCGGTCACTTCACGAAGGAGCGTTGAGTGGGGTCTCAGGTCAATCCGTGCATTATGTTCAACGGCAACGCGCGGCAGGCGCTCGAGTTCTACCGGGAGGTCTTCGGTGGCGAGCTAGAGGTGGGAACGGTCGCGGACTTCGGCTCACCGGGCTCACCTAACGCTGACAAGGTCATGCATGCTCGTCTCGACACGGCCGCCGGCTACACGCTGATGGCATGGGACTATCCGGATGACAGGCCCGGCCACCCGCCCTACCAGCCGGGCAACAACGTCGCGGTCTTCATCGGTGGCGACGGCGAACTCCGCGACTACTTCGAGAAGCTGTCTGTCGGTGGAACCGTAACGCTGCCTCTGGAAAAGCAGGTATGGGGCGACGAGGCGGGCTCGCTCGTGGACCAGTTCGGGATCAGCTGGATGCTCAATCTCACAGCCCAGCAGCACTGATCGACCACCGAGTCGCCGGCCATGGACGGCGAGCTGAACGCCAGACTGCACCGGATCGGGCAGCATCCCCTTCCGTGCGAAGTTCCAGTTGCGGGTCCGGGACCGCGCAATGGTCGAACTACGCGGACTCGCGACCGTGCGCAGACACGCAGAAGAACTGGTCGGTGACAGGCTTGCCCCGCCGGGGCACGCAACGACACAAACCGAGCAGCATGCCGCAGAACGGTTTGACCAGCGGCTACACCCGCCCACGGCCCCTTCCTGGCGTATTCGGTTCCCACCCCCAGGACGTCGAGGTTGCCCAGTGCGGCGGGCACGTGGCGTAGCCGGTTGTTGCTGAGGTAGAGGTAGTCGCGCAGTTGTGGCAGCTCGCCGAGTGCGGTGGGGATCTCCCGTAGCTGGTTGTGGCCGAGGTCGAGCATGCGCAGCCGAGTCAGGGCGCGCACCGCTTCGGGTAGTTCCGCGAGGTTGTTCTCGGCGAGGTTGAGGGCGCGCAGGGCGGTCTGCCACAGGGCGTCGGGCAGTGCGGTGAGGTGGTTGCGGCCGACGCTGAGGTGGCGCAGTGCTGGCCCGAATTCGCTTGGTAGCTCGGTGAGTTCGTTGTCGTAGAGCAGCAGGGTGTGCAGTTGCGGCAGCGTGGTGACCGATGCGGGTAGCCGGGTGATGGCGTTGTGGTCGAGGTCGATGCGGCGCAGTCGCCGCATGCGTGCGACCTCGTCGGGGATCGCGGTCAGCCCGGCGCCCGCGGCGTGCAGGGCGCCGGGCTGGCGGAATGCGTCGTCGGGAAGGTTCACGCCCCGGCCGGGCGGGCGAAGCGCAGGGTGCGGATTTCGAAGGGCCGCAGCCGCAGGTCGAACGCGTCAGTGGTGGGGTCGGGTTCAGCGAGCGGCCGTTCGAGCAGGTCGGTACGAGTGACCGAGGCGGCGGGGAAGGAGATGGCCAGCCGGGTGCGGGCGCGGCCGCCGCGCGATTCGTACAGGCGCACCACGAGGTCTCCGCTGCGGTCGTCGGCGAGTTTGACTGCTTCGATGACGACGGCGTCGTTGTCCACCGCCACCAACGGCGCGACGGGGCGCGAGCCGCTGACGGTGCGTTCGGGCAGGTTGATCCGGTAGCCCTCACCGACGGCGTCGCCGATGCCGGCCCCGACGACCAGTGCGTAGCGCAGATGGTGGCGGCCGTGGTGGTCGGTGTCGGGATCCGGGAAACGGGGCGCGCGCAGCAGGGACAGCCGCACGGTGGTGGTCGTGCCGCCGCCGGGACGGGTGTCGCGGGTGACGTCGTGCCCGTAGGTGGAGTCGTTGACCAGGGCGTGGCCGTAGCCGGGCTCGGTGACGTGCAGGAAGCGGTGGGCGCAGATCTCGAACTTGGCGGCGTCCCACGACGTGTTGGTGTGGGTGGGGCGCATGACGTGCCCGAACTGGGTTTCGGCGGCGGAACGGTCGGCGTGCACGTCCAGCGGGAAGGCGGCCTTGAGCAGTTTCTCGGTTTCGTGCCAATCGATGTCGGTGTCGATGTCGACGCGGCGGGTGTCGGCGGCGAGGCTGATGCGCTGCACCACTGTGGACCGGCCGAAGCGGCGGCGGACGCGGACGGTGCCGGTATCGGCGTCGAGATCCAGCTCGTCGAGGTCGGTGAGGTCCTGCGTGTGGTGGCGGTAGAAGGCGTCGAGGTCCCAGGCGTCCCAGGCGTTGGGGTGGTCGGCGTGCAGCTGCAGCAGGTTCGCCGGGCCGGCCAGTGCCTCGCGTTCGGCGGCGTGGTCGTAGGCGGAGGTCAGCAGTCCGCGGCGGTCGATGGTGACGCGCAGCAGACCGTTGTCGAGGGTGATGCTGCCGTCGGGATGGCGGGTGGCGGTCGCCGCAGCGATGGTGTTCGCGGCGGCCGCGCCGAGGGCGGGGACGCCGTTGCGGGCGTGCGGGGCGGCGTTGAAGGTCAGCCGCCCGGCGGGCTCACCGGCCAGGGCGTGCAGCGCGCCGGTGATGATCGCTTCGAGTTCGGTGGCGATGCGGGCGTAGGCGGCTTCCGCCTCGCGGTGCACCCAGGAGATCGAGGAGCCGGGCAGGATGTCGTGGAACTGGTGCAGCAGCACCTGCTTCCACAGCCGGTCCAGTGCTTCGTGCGGATAGTCGCGGCCGGTGGCGATGGCGGCGGTGGCGCACCACAGTTCGGCTTCGCGCAGCAGGTGTTCGCTGCGGCGGTTGCCCTGTTTCGTCTTGGCCTGCGAGGTGTAGGTGCCGCGGTGCATCTCCAGGTACAGCTCACCGGACCAGACCGCGGGCCGGGCGTGGTCGGCTTCGGCGGCGGTGAAGAACTCCTCGGGGGTTTCCAGGCGGACTTGCGGGGAGCCTTCGAGGTCGGCGGTGCGGTAGGCGCGGGCGAGCATCTCGCGGGTGGGTCCTCCCCCGCCGTCACCGTGCCCGAAGGGCAGCAGGGAGCGGGTGGCGTAGCCGTGTTCGGCGAAGTTGTTCGTGGCGTGGGCGAGTTCGGCGCCGCTGATCTCGGAGTTGTAGGTGTCGGCGGGCGGGAAGTGGGTGAACACCCGGGTGCCGTCGATGCCTTCCCACCAGAAGGTGTGGTGCGGGAACTTGTTGGTCTGGTTCCAGGAGATCTTCTGGGTGAGGAACCACCGCGAGCCGGACTGGGCGACGAGCTGGGGCAGGGCGGCGCTGTAGCCGAAGGAGTCGGGCAGCCACACCTCGCGGGTTTCGATGCCGAACTCCTCGAGGTAGAAGCGTTTGCCGTGGACGAACTGGCGGGCCATGGCCTCGCCGCCGGGCATGTTGGTGTCGGCTTCCACCCACATCCCGCCGACCGGCACGAACTGACCGGTGTGGACGAAGGTGCGGACGCGGTCGTACAGCTGCTGGTGATGCTCCTTGATCCAGGCCAGCTGCTGGGCCTGCGACATGGCGAAGTGGAAGTCGGGATGCTCGGCCATCAGGGCGGTGACGTTGGCGACGGTGCGGGCGACCTTGCGGACGGTTTCGCGCAGCGGCCACAGCCAAGCGGAGTCGATGTGGGCGTGGCCGATGGCGGAGATCACGTGGGCGCTGGGATGCGCGGGCCGGGCGAGGGCGTCGGCGAGTTCGGCGCGGGCTGCGGGTGCGGTGCCGGTGATGTCGTGCAGGTCGAGGCGGTCGAGCATGCGTTCCAGGGCGCGGAGGATTTCGTGGCGGCGCGGGGAATCCGCGGGAAGTTGCCGCATGAGCTGGTCGAGGACCTCGGCGTCCTGGACCAGTTGCCACACGGGTTCGTCGAGCACCGCGAGTTCGGCGCGCCGCAGCCGGTACAGCGGCGGGGTTCGGGTGGTGGGCTTGGTGCCGAGGTCGGTGGGCTGGAAGCCGTTGTCGCCGAGGATGATCGGGTTAGCGGCGGCTTCGACGTACCAGGTTCGGTGCCCGCCTGCGGAGTTGCGGCCGGCGGGCAGGTGGGTGTTGCGGGGGTTGAGCCCTTTGATGGGGGTGCCGTCGGCGCTGTAGGCGAGGCCTTCGCACTGGAATCCGGGGCGGTCGGCGTCGAAGCCGAGGTCGACCACGACTTCGACGGGGCGGCCGTCCCACTGCGGCGGGATGGTCGCGGCCAGGCGGAACCAGCTGGTGCCCCAGGCGGGCCCCCAGGCTTCGCCGATGGCGGCGGGCGCGTAGTCGGCGCGCAGGGCCTCGGATACCGGAACGGGTTCGCCGGGTGCGTGCCAGACGGCGATTTCGCAGGGCAGCGTTTCGGCGTAGTAGGCGGGACGCAGGCGTTCGGCCAGCACCCGGTCGAGGCGCTGTTCGACGATGCGGCGGTCGTCGTGCATGTGCTCCCCCGATGCGCTCGGTGTGATCGTGATCATGCTGGCACATCTGAGCGACGGGTGGGCAGCTGCGATTCGGGTGGTGGCGCGGTTGCTGACCCACAAGTAGGGCCGCATCCTGCGGGTGTCCACCCCATCGGCGCGGAAAGGCGACGTCATGGCGACCTGCGAAGTCTGCGGCAACGACTACTGGATGACCTTCGAGGTGCACACCGTGGGCGGCGGGGTGCACACCTTCGACTGCTTCGAATGCGCGGTGCAGCGGCTCGCGCCGCAGTGCGAGCACTGCGGGACCCGGATTCTCGGGCACGGCGTGGAGGCCAGCGGCCGGTTCTTCTGCTGTGCGCACTGCGCGCGGAAGTCGGATATGGCCATGGCCGGGGAGCTGCGCGACACCGTCGGCGCGCATCCCGGCTGATGGTCCGCCCGGGGCATGCACGCAGCGTCCGCAAAGCCCCACGGAACTGCCCCTATCGATGGATACGCACACTATCTGAATCTTCGTTACCAATACGTTATGAATTGCTAGAAACACGTGAGCTACCTGCGACGACATGGCGAGTGAGACGGCTTTTTCCCGTCCGGTTAGCGCCGGTTGTCGCGACCCGGGTTTGACAACGGGACGAAGCACCGTCGACTCATCCCCTCGAAGTTAGTGGAGGACGCCCCGATGGCAGGTCTGGTTCGCTGGCTGGGCGGAATGGCGCGCGAGATGCAGCGGGCCCGCACGGTGATGCGGAACCCTGCGTCGAGCAGCCAAGCCCGGCGCTGACGTTCGTCAGTACCCAACCCTGCCCGGCCCGTCGGCCGGGCGCGGTCGAGGCATCGGTCCGGCGGCAATGCGCCGCGACGCAACACCGGGGCAACCAACAACCGGGCGACTGATGCCAGAAACCTGCTGGAGACACTGGTGTCGTGGCCTGCCGGCCACGGCACCAGTGCGTTTCCCGGCCACTGCCGGCCTCGGACGCGGTCAGAGCACCCAGTCCACGACCGGCCCCATCGATCGCGTGAAGCTCGACCGCGGCATCAGCCGCATCGCCGCGTTCCGTGCCGCGACCGGCACGGGCGACGACCAGTGCGCGAGTTCGCCGATGCGCCGCGACCGGCGGACGATCATCTGCGCCCGTGGCCTGCGCAGCCGGTCGTATTCGGCCAGCCCCGCCGGCCCGGCGCCGTCCACGGCCGAGGCGAGCACCACCGCGTCTTCCAGCGCCTGGCACGCTCCTTGCCCCAGGTTCGGGGTCATGGCATGCGCGGCGTCGCCGACCAGCGCGACCTTTCCCGCGACGTAGGTGTCGAGGTCCGGTAGCTCGTATGTGTCGTGGTGCAGCACGTCGGTCTCCTGCGCCGCGGCGAGCAGCGCCGGGATCGGGTCGTGCCAGCCCCGGAAGCGCTCGCGGAGTTCGGCCAGCCCGCCGCCGTTGCCTTGTGGAGCGTTGACCATGGCGTAGCAGTAGATGCGCCCATCGGGCAGCGGCGAATACCCGAAACGTTCGCCCCTGCCCCAGGTTTCGGCCGCCTCGCCGACCGGTCCGGTGGCCACGATCATCCGCCACGTGCTGTAACCGGCGTAGCGCGGCGCGGGCCGCGGGCCCCAGATCGAGCGCCGCGTGGTGCTGCCGATGCCGTCCGCGCCGACGACCAGATCCGCGACGGCGGTGCCGTCGCTGTGCACCACGGTCCCGTCGCGGCGGACCTCCCGCACCGTGACGCCGGGCCGCAGCGCCTCGGCCGGGACCGCCGCGCGCAGCACCTCCAGCAGGTCGGCGCGGTGCAGCATGACCCACTGCCCGTAGCGGCGTCGCAGTTCGGCTCCGTCGTTGCGCGACAGCCAGCGCCCGGTGACGTCCTTGATTCCCACCGGGGCCTGGTCGAGCGCCCGACGCCGGACCTCCTCGCCCAGCCCGAGGCCGTCCAGGGCCCGCAAAGCGTTGGGCAGCATGGCCAAACCCGCGCCGACTCCGGTGAACTCGGCGGCCCGTTCCAGGACCTCGACCTGCCAGCCGATGCGGTCCAGTGCCACCGCGGCGGCCAGGCCGCCGATGCCGCCTCCAGCGACGATTGCTTTCACGCCGGCCTCCCGCGCAGGGCATCGAAGTGCATCCAGTTCATGTCAGCGCTCCTCCCGCCGGCCGCGCCGCAGGTGGGCCCTGCGCGACGACCACCACCACACGGCGGTCAGGACCAGGAACGCGATCGCCGGCGGCGTCCACCATCGGACTTCCACGAGACTCCTTAATGACTCTAAGTTAATTTAGAGACATTAAGTAAACATAGATGCCCTAGGGTGTCAATGACGGGAACGAGGAGGTCGACGCATGCCACCGCAGACCACGAGCCGACGGGACCGGCTCCGGCAGGCCACCCTGGGCGAGATCCACGAGGCGGTGCGCACGCTGCTGACGACGAAGGGCTCGGCCGCGGTGACGATCAACGCGGTCGCCCGCGAGGTGGGGATGACCGGCCCCGCCCTCTACCACTATTTCGCCGGCCACGACGAGCTGGTCGGCGCGACGGCGGCGGGTTTCTGCCGCGAACTGACCGAGTCGATGCTCGCCGCCCGCGACGCCCACGCCGCCGATGCGCACGCCCGGCGGCTGCTGGCCACCTGTCGCGCCATGCGGGACTGGGCGGTGGCGCACCCCGCCGAGTTCGGCTGGATCTTCGCCAGCCCCCTCGCGCCGCCCAACCGGCAGCCCGAATCCGCCCGCCAGGCCGCCGGGCAACGCTTCGAGCAGGTCTTCCTGGACCAGGTCTCCGACGTGTGGCAGGCCCGGCCGTTCCCGGTGCCCGAGCTCGCCGGGCTCGATCCGTCCCTGCGCGAGCAGCTGGCCGCGTACTCCGATTCGCTGGAGCGACGCCTGCCTCTGGAGGCCGCGCACGTGTTCCTGTCGTGGTGGATCCGGCTCTACGGCCTGCTGTGCATGGAGGTCCTGAACCAGCTGGACTTCGCCTTCTCCGACCTGCGCCCGGTCTTCGAGGAGTGCCTGCGCGAGATGTGCGCCGCGCTCGGCCTGGATTACGAGCCCGCCGGCTGAGTCCGGCGTCAGTCGCGGGGCCGCAGGCCCGCGAGGGCGATGTCGATGAAGCGGCGCCAGTCGCCGATGGCCGCGCGGCTGACCGTCGCCAGCGCGCCGACGATCATGTACAGGTCGGCCACGGTCACCTCGGCGGCCAGGGTGCCGTCGGCCTTGCCGCGTTCGATCAGGGTTTCCCCGAAGGCCAGCAGCCGGGTGCTCACCTCGCCTTGCGGTGCCATGGAGCCCAGGACGGCTTCGATGACGCCCGACAGGCCGCGTTCGTTCTCGTGGACTTCACCGATGTGGCACAGGAAAGCGGCGAGGGCCTGGCGGGTGTCGGGGTCGGGCAGGCACTGCGCCTCACCGAAGGTCAGGATCGCGGCGAAGCGCTGTTCGGCGACGGCTTCGACGAGCGCCTGCCGGGTGGGGAAATGCCGGTAGACGGTGCCGACGCCGACCCCGGCCGCGCGGGCGACCTCGGCCATCTGCGCCTGCTCGCCGCGCTCGGCGAGCAGGTCCCGGGCCACGTTCAGCACCTGGGCGCGGTTGCGTTCGGCATCGGCGCGCGGCTTGCCGGCAGGCGACATTGACACTCCAACGATCTCACGTAGCCTCAAAAACGGAATCGGATTCCGAATCCGCTTACCGGGAGGTTACTCCATGTCCCACGACCGTTTCATCTTCCTGAACCCCGGCGCGTCCCGTCCGACGCGGGTGCCGCTGCCGCCGTGGATGACCGTCAAGGCCGGGGCCGCCGACACGGGAGGACGACTGTCGCTGCTGGAGAACAACGGCGACGGCAGCATTCCCGCGCATGTGCACGAGACGTTCGATGAGTTCGTCTACGTCCTCGGCGGCGAGCTCGGCATCGACTTCGGCGGCCGCACCCACCGGCTGACCGCCGGGATGTGCGCCCTGCTCCCCCGCAGTGTCACCCACGCCATGCGCAACCTCTCCGAGACGCCGGTGCACGCGCTGCAGCTGTCGGCTCCCGGCGGCTGGGAGCGCTACATCGAGGACGTCAGCGAGGCCGGGCAGACCCTGATGCGCGACGACGGGAGCCGGGACTGGGCGAAGATCAACGAGATCGGCGCGCGGCACGGCATGCACTACCATCTCGGCGACATCGGCGCGGACGGCGGGGATGAGGGGCGGTTCTTTGTCCTGGAGGCCGGCCAGGCGCGGCCGGGTCGTGTGCGGGTCCCGCCGGCGTTCGCCGTCAAGGCACGCAGCGGCGACACCGGCGGCGCGTTCTCGCTGCTGGAGGTCGTCGTCGCCCAGGAGATCCCCCGGCACGTCCACCACGAGGCCGACGAGTGCATCTACGTGCTCGACGGGGCCCTCACCGTCGAGTTCGACGGACGGATCCACACCGCGACCCGGGGCGAGTTCGTGCTCCTGCCGCACGGTGTTCCGCACGCCCTGCGGCCGGGATCCACACCGCCGCCGCGCGTGTTGCAGATCTCCTCGCCCGGCGGGTGGGAGTGCTTCGTCGAGGACCTGATCGAGGCCCGGGCTCAGGTGAGCGCCGCCGGCCGGCTGGATCCGGCCCGGCTCAACGCCATCGCCGCGAAGTACCGGATCACCTACGAAGAATGAGGTCCGGGGCGTCCGATGTGGACTGCCGGGCGGTGGCCGAACCTGGGCCGGTGGTGCTGCTGTAGTGTTGCCGCATCGTGCGCGACCGAGGAGGTGAGACCCATTACCGCTGTTGCAGGTCGGGTGCTCCCCTTCCGCCGCCGTGACCGGCGTTGCTGAGAGCGCTCGTGGTCACCGAAAGGCACTTCTCATTTCTGTGTTCTCATCATCGTTTTCCGCTGTTGTGAGCAGTCTGCGCGCTGCTGGTTGTGTGTTCGCCGAGGAGGAGGCGCGGCTGCTGCTGTTGGCGGCCGCCGGCCCGGCCGAGCTTTCCGGCATGGTGCAGCGCCGTGTCGATGGCCTGCCGCTGGAGCAGGTGCTGGGCTGGGCGGAGTTCTGCGGGCTGCGCATCGCCGTGGATCCCGGTGTGTTCGTGCCTCGGCGCCGCACCGAGTTCCTCGTCGAGCAGGCCGCTTCCCTGGCCGAGCCGGGCTCGGTGGTGGTCGATCTCTGCTGCGGTTCGGGTGCGGTCGGTGCCGCGGTGGCCGCGAGGCTGCCGGTGGAGTTGTACGCCGCGGACGTCGATCCGGCCGCGGTGCGCTGCGCGCGCCGCAACATCGCCGATGCCGGTGAGGTTTTCGAAGGTGATCTCTACCGGCCGTTGCCCACCGGCCTGTGTGGCCGCGTGGAGGTGCTGGTGGTCAACGCGCCCTACGTGCCCACCGGCGAGGTGGATCTGATGCCGCCGGAGGCGCGCCTGCATGAGCCGCAGGTGGCGTTGGACGGTGGCGCCGATGGCCTGGACATCCAGCGCCGGGTGGCAGACGAAGCGCCGGGATGGCTTGTGCCGGGAGGGCACCTGCTGATCGAGACCAGTCGCCGCCAGGCTCCGCGCACCGCGGAGCTTTTCGAGCGTGCCGGGCTGCTGTCGCAGGTCGTGAGCTGCGACGAGCTCGATGGGACGGTCGTCGTGGGAACCAAACCCGGCGCCTAGCGCCGACCACCGTTGCCGCCACCGCAGCCGGTGGCGGCAACGGTGACCAGCCGGTCATCGCTTCTCCGCCGCGGGTGTTGCTTCGGCCGGGATCTGCAGTCGGCGCAGCGGTGTGCTGGTCAGTGCGAGCCCGATGACGCAGGCGACGCAGAGCAGCCCGCCGGAGATCGCCGCGAATGCCGCCGATGTCGCCGCGGCGACCAGTCCGCCCCGGAAGTTGCCGATGTCCGGGCCGGAGACGCCGATGATGTGGTCGACGGCGCTGACCCGGCCGCGGTGGGAGTCGGGAGTCGCCAGCTGCACGATCGCTCCTCGCGTGATCACCGAGATGGTGTCGGCCGCTCCCGCCATTGCCAGGCATCCCAGGGCCAGCCACAGCGGCTGCGCCAGCCCGAACCCGGTCAGCCCCAGGCCCCACACTCCGGCGGCTGCCAGCATGACCGCGCCCGGTCGCCGGGCTCGCGTCACCATGCCGGACGCGGCGCCGGCGGCGATCCCGCCGACGGCGATCGCGGACATGAACAGGCCCAGGGTTTCCGGCCGTCCGCCGAAGCGTTCCGAGTTGATCAGCGGGAACAGCGCGAGCGGCATGGCCGTGACGGTCGCCAGGAGGTCGCTGAGCAGCGCGCCGCGCAGCACCGGCCGGCCGGCGATGAAGCGCCAGCCTTCCCAGATCGCGCGCGCCCCGGGACGCGTGGTGTCGCCGAGTGGCCGCATGGCCGGCAGCCGCAGCACGCTGTAGAGCGCGGCGGCGAAGGTCAGCGCGTCGAGCAGGTAGCAGGCGCCCGCACCCCATCGCGCCAGGAGCACGCCTGCGACGGCAGGACCGAGGAGCATGGCCGCCTGGAAGGTGAGGTTGGTCAGGGCGATGCCGGCGCTCACCTGGTCGGCGGGCAGCAGGCGCACGACGAACGTCCGGCGGGCGGGCGCGCCCAAGCCGCTGCCCGTGGCGTGCAGTGCGGCAAGTCCGAGCAGCCCCCACATCGAGGTGGCGCCGACGACGGCCTGGACTGCGAGCAGCCCGACGGACACCAGCTGGACGATCGTGGTGAGCAGCACCAGAAGCCGGCGGTCGAGGGCGTCGGCGAGGGATCCGCCGAGCAGCCCGAAGAGGATCATCGGCGCGGCCTGTGCGAGGCCGATCGCGCCCACCGCGACGGGGCTGCTGGTCAGCTTCCACATCTGGTAGAGCACCGCGACCACCGTCAGCTGCCCGCCCAGGGCGGACAGTGCGTTTCCGCACCACAGCCGGCGGAAGGCGGCGCTGGAGCGCAGCGGCCGGACGTCGAGGAGCCGGTCGGCGAGGCTCACGGCTGCTGGTGCAGGTGGTGGGTGATGCGGTCGTAGAAGGAGCGCTGCGACAGCGCCGCCTGCACGTCCTGGACCGCCCGGCTGAGCGGGTAGGGCAGCTCGGCTTCCAGGTCCCGCAGCGCCTGTTCGGAGGCTCGCCATTCCGCTTCCAGCAGCGGCAGGACCTCTTGGGCGCGCTTGGCCAGCGTCACCTGGCGGGTTCGCGCATCGGCGCCCGCGATGCTGCGCACCAGTCCTTCGCGGCGCATGGCGCTGACCGTCTGGCTCATCGCCGAGTGGGTCACCTCGAGGGCGTCGGCGAGTTCCCGGATGGTCATGGCGCCGCGGTGGCCGAGGCGGATCAGCGGCCCGACGAACCGGGGGCGGATGCCCGGCAGCTCGCGTTCGGCGTAGAGGCGGGCGATTTCGTCGTCCATCGCGGAAAGTAGCCGGCGCAGGGGCTGCCAGGCGCTTGCTTCTTCGGTGGGATCGGAATCCCGGGGCCGGGAGTCGCGTGACGAGCTCACTCGCGAACTGTAACAGTGCTTGTGTAAGTGCTGTTGTAGTTGGCGCTGACGTCGTCAGGGTCGTGGTCGACACTGCGGATGCCGGAGCAACAGAGTCTCGAACCCACCAGGAGGGCCCGGCTGTGACCGTGAAGATCGACTTCAAGCGGAATCTCGGCTGCTACCAGGCAAAGCTGGACACGCCGCAGGTGGTGGAGGTGCCTGATCTCCAGTATCTGATGCTCGACGGCCACGGTGACCCGAACACCGCCGCCTTCGCGGAAGCGGTCTCGGCGCTCTACCCGGTCGCCTACGCGCTCAAGTTCGCCAGCCGAACGAACCTCGGCCGGGACTACGTGGTGATGCCGCTGGAGGGGCTGTGGTGGGCCGATGACATGGAGGTTTTCACCAGCGCACGGGACAAGGCGCAGTGGGAATGGACTCTGATGATCATGGTGCCGGACTGGATCACCGATGGGATGTTCGCCGCGGCTGCCGACCGGGTTGGTTCGAAAGCCCGTCCGGCGCGACTCGATGAGGTGCGTTTGCAGACCCACTCGGAAGGGCTATGTGTCCAGGCGCTCCACATAGGCTCCTACGACGACGAGAGCGAGCTGCTTCGGCGGATGCACCACGAATTCGTTCCTGCCCAGGGCTTCACGATGGTCGGGAAGCACCACGAGATCTACCTCAGCGATGCACGCAAAGTCGAGCCGGGCAAACGGCGGACGATCCTTCGCCAGCCCGTGACAGCCGACTGACGCGGATCGTCGCTTCCGGGCGCGGCTTCTTCGGCCGGCGCTGTGCAGGAGTTCGCGCAGGTCCTTGCCGACGCCGGGCTTGTCCGCGGCGGTGGTGGCCGAACAGGGTGGGGATATCGTGGGCGGGTGAGCACCACCTTCGATCTTGATCAGCAACGCGGTGCGCCGCGGGACCGGCGTCGCGCGGAGCTGCGCGAGTTCCTGCGCAGCCGCCGGGAGCGGTTGACGCCGTCGGAGGTGGGGCTGCCCGAGGCGGGGCGGCGGCGGACGCCGGGGTTGCGGCGTGAGGAAGTCGCGGTCCTGGCCGGGGTCGGGGTGTCCTGGTACACGTGGCTGGAGCAGGGCCGCGACATCAAGGTCTCCGACGACGTGCTCGACGCGGTCGCCCGCGCTCTGCGGCTCGACGAGGTCGAGCGCACGCACCTGTACCGGTTGGCCGGGCTCAACCCGCCGCAGCGGCAGGCCGCGCCGTCGGTTCCGGCGTCACCGCAGATGCAGCGGCTGCTGGATGCCTGGGCCCCGCGGCCGGGTTACATCCGCGACCGGCATTGGAACTTCACCGCCGTCAACGACGCGGCGCGGCGGGTGTTCGGGTACGGCGAGACCGATCACAACTGCCTGGTCTCGTACTTCACCAACGCCCGCTATCGCGTGTTGCACCAGCATTGGGAGGAGATCGCGCCGGCGGTGGCGGCCGGATTCCGCGCTGATGCCGCCCGCTATCCCGACGATCCCGAGTTCGACCGCATCGCGGCGGATCTGGCGCAGGTCAGTGCGGAGTTCGCCGAGCTGTGGGCGCGCCACGACGCGGCCGAGCATTCCACCGCGGTGAAGGCGGTCGAGCATCCCGAGGCCGGGCTGCTGGTCTTCGACGCCACCCTGTTCCCGGTACCCGAGCACCCAGGCCACCACCTGATCCTGCACAACCCGCGCCCCGGTACCGACACCGCGCAACGGCTGGAGCGGCTGCTGCGGTCGTAGCGTGGTGGTGGCACACCCACCATGAACCGACACTGCTTCTCCGCGCGCCGCGCCCGCAGGATCATTGTCATGAGCAACGCGCAGATGAAAGCAGTCACCATCCCCGAGTTCGGTCCCGCCGATGTGCTGCGGCTGGACACCGTTGCGGTTCCCGAGCCCGGCCCCGGCCAGGTGTCCATCGACGTGGCCTACGCGGGAGCGAACTTCGCCGAGGTCCTTTACCGGCAGGGCGTGGTGGACGTGCCGCTGCCGTTCGTGCCCGGTATCGAGGTGTCCGGCCGGATCCGCGCGCTCGGCCCCGGCGTGGAGGGTTTCTCGGTCGGTCAGCCGGTCGCGGCACTCACCATCGTCGACAGCGGCGGCTACGCCGAGGTGGTGACCACCTCCGCTGGTCTGGTCGCACCGTTGGACGGCCACGACCTGGGACTGGAGCTGGCGGCGGCGCTGCCGTCCAACAGCACCACCGCGTTCCTGGTGCTCGATCGGGTTGCCCGCATCGAGCCGGGTGAGAGCGTGCTGGTGCACGCCGCTGCCGGTGGTGTCGGCAGTCAGCTCGGCCAGGCCGCGCGTCTGCTGGGCGCGGGCCGGGTGGTGGGCACGGTCGGCAGCCCGGCCAAGGTCGAGGCCGCGAAGGCGTTCGGCTACGACGAGGTGATCTTGCGGGAGGACGTCGCCGGCGCGGGTGAGTTCGACATCGTCGTCGACATGGTCGGTGGCCCGACGCGCCGCGCCAGTCTGGACCGGCTCGCCCCGATGGGCCGCATGGTGGTGATGGGAAACGCTTCCGGTGCCGAGGACGTCGGGATGTCGGCCAACGAACTGTGGTTCACCAACAAGACCGTCTCCGGGTTCAACCTGGCCGCCTATGCCGCCGCCCATGCCTCTGACGCCGGAAGGGCACTGCGCCGCGCGGTGGAGGCCGCCGTCGGCGGCAAGCTTCGCACGCAGGTCGAAGTTCTTCCGCTGGAGCGTGCCGTCGAGGCGCACCGGCGTATCGAATCGGGCTCTACCACGGGCAAACTGGTCCTCCAGGTCGCACGCGTCTAGCCCTTTTCGACGGAAAAAAGCGGGCCGCCCCTGTCCGGGGGGCGGCCCGCTTTGGTGTCAGGCCAGGGCTTCGCGGTGTTTGGCGGCCAGGGCGACGTAGTGCTCGGCGGAGAGCTTCAGGCGGGCCTGCTCTTCCTCGGTGAGTTCGCGGCGGACCTTGCCCGGGGTTCCGGCGACCATCGAGCCCGGCGGGATCTCGGTGCCTTCCAGCACCACGGCGCCGGCCGCGATCAGCGACCCGGCTGCGATGCGGGCGCCGTTGAGCACCACCGCGCCCATGCCGATCAGGCAGTCGTCTTCCACGGTGCAGCCGTGCAGGACCGCTTTGTGGCCGACGGTGACGCCGGTGCCGATCTCGGCCGGGAAGCCGGGGTCGGCGTGCACGACGCAGCCGTCCTGGATGTTGCTGCGGGTGCCGACGCTGATGTTCTCCTGGTCGCCGCGCAGCACGGCGTTGTACCAGACGCTCGCGCCGGCGGCCAGGCGCACGCGGCCGATGAGCGCGGCGCCGGGCGCGACGAACGCGTCGGCGTCGAGCTGCGGGGTGATCCCGTCGATGGTCAGCGTGTGCGAGGGGCCTGAACTCACTGTTTCTCCTGTTTCTCCCGCTGCCGCCGCAACCACTGCAGCGCCACGTCGGTGTGTCCGTCCACTTTGGTCTCGATGCCGTCGAGGAAGGTGCGGTCGCCGTGCTCGGCGAGTTCGGTGAGCACCGCCTCGGGGTCGCCGGCCTCGATGATCGTAAGCAGCCGCTGGTGGCGGGCCACGTCGCCGGCGAGGCTCTCGCGGCCTTGGCGGGCTTTCCGGTTCAGCGCCATGGACAGCATCACCTGCAGTTGCAGCGATCGGTAGGCGTCTTCGAGGCGCTGGTGCCCGGACAGCCCGACGACCGACAGGTGGAATTCGAAGGAGCATTCCATGAAGGCCGGTTCGTCGCCGGCGGCTGCGGCGTCGTCCATGCGCTGCAGGGCTTGCCGGCAGCGGCGCAGGCGGGCGGGTTCGGTGACCGGCACGCCCAGCCGCACCGCGAGTCGTTCGAATTCGGCGCGCAGGGTGCAGATCTCGTAGATGTCGTGCAGCGTCAGCGGGGTCACGATCACGCCTTTGCGCGGCACCTGCCGCACGAGGCCTTCGCGTTCCAGCACTCGCAGCGCTTCCCGCAGCGGTGGCCGGCTGATGCCCAGCTCGTGGGTCAGGCGGTTCTCCACGATGCGCTGCCCGCACAGCAGATCGCCGCCGATGATCATGCGGCGCAGCGTGGCGGCGGCCAGTTCCACCAGGCTCGGCGGGCCGACGATGCTCGGGGCCCGGCGGGTCGCGGGGCTGTCTTCAACGGATCCGGTCACGTCCAGCAGTCTCTCCTCCCGGGCCCGGCTCCCGGTGCTCTTTCGCGCCAGCGTCGTGGCGCTGGTCCGCTTGGAGCAACCTCGTCGGGCAAGCTTGTCAGCTCTGTTCTGCCTGCTGTAGACAAAAGTCAGGTGATGCCGATCACGGTATCCGGTTTCCGCCCGGATTTCTTGGAGCCGCGCATGACTTCTCCCCCAGATTCCCGATCCCAGGCCCCGCTGCACGGGGTGCGCGTGGTGGAGATCGGCGCGTTCATGGCCGCGCCGTTCGCGACGATGCAACTGGCCGACCTCGGTGCCGACGTCATCAAGGTGGAAAACCCCGCCGGTGGTGATCCGGTGCGCCAGACCGGGCCGTTCCTCGACGGCCACAGCTCCCCGTTCGTGCGGCTCAACCGCAACAAGCGGTCGGTGGCGCTGGATCTGAAGACCGACGAGGGCCGGCGGCTGCTGTGGTCGCTGCTGGACACGACGGATGTGCTGGTGGAGAACCTGCGGCCGGGTGCGCTGTCCGCGCTGGGTTTCGGCTACGCCGCCGTGCACGCCCGCAGCCCGCGGCTGGTGTACGTGTCGGCGTCGGGGTGGGGGCAGGACGGGCCGCTTGCCGCGCAGCCGGGGCTGGACATCATGGCGCAGGCCCGCGCGGGGCTGATGAGCATCACCGGCCCGCCCGGCGGGGAGCCGGCCAAGGTCGGGGTGCCGATGTGCGACCTGGTGTGCGGGTTGTACGCGGCGATGGGCGCGATGGCCGCGCTGCGGGCCCGGGAGCACACCGGCGAGGGCCAGCACGTGGACGTGTCGCTGTACGAGTCGGGTGTGTCGTTCGCGGTGTGGGAGGCCGGGAACTTCTTCGCCACCGGCGAGGTCGGCCGCGCGCACGGCTCGGCGCACCAGAACAGCGCCCCCTACCAGGCGGTGCGCAGCAAGGACGGGTGGGTGACCGTCGGGGCCACCACGACGAAGACCTGGCCGGCGTTCTGCCACGCCCTCGGGCTCACCGAGTTGCTCGACGACGACCGCTACACCAGTTCCTACGACCGTTACCACCACCGCGACAGCCTCATCGCGGCCATCGAGGTGGCCACGGCGTCCCGCACCACCGAGGAGATCGTCGAGGTGCTGGTGGCCGCGGGGGTGCCGTGTGCGCCGATCGCCACCATGGACCGGGTGTTCACCGACGAGCACCTCGGGCACCGTGGTTTCTTCTGGGACGCGCCGCATCCCTCGCTCGGCGAGGTGCGGCAGATCGGTTCGCCGATGCGGATGTCGGCGACCCCGGCGCGGCGCGGCGCCGCCGGGCCGGTGCTGGGCGCGCACACCACGGAGGTGCTGGCCGAGGCCGGCGCCGGCGCTGAGGAGCTGGCGCGGTTGCGCGAGTCCGGGGTCATCGCCACCGGCGAGTAAATCCCCTACTTCTTCCCTTTTTCGCGACGCAGCTCAAGGAGGAGCAGCGATGCGCGTGTTGTTGCGGGGTCGTGGCGTGTTGGCCGCGTTGTGCGCGGTGGTGCTGCTGGGCGGGTGCGCCACCGGCGGCGCCGGGCAGGACGGTGCCGGTGGGCCGCGGCCGGCCGGGAACGTGACGATGGTGGTGCCCTTCGCCGCCGGCGGCGGCAGCGACATCGCCGGGCGGGCGATGGCCGACGGGCTGGCGGGTGTGGAGCCGGGGCTGCGGGTCAACGTCGACAACCGGGAGGGCGGGCAGGGCGCGGTCGGCTACTCCTACTTCCTGGCCAAGGCCGGTTCGCCGGACTACCTGCTGGCCACCGAGACGTCGCTGCTGTCGCTGCCGTTGAGCGTCGACGTGGCGTTCTCCTACCGCAGCTTCACCCCGATCATGAAGGTCGGCGAGGACTACACGCTGCTGGTGGCGTTGCCGGAGTCGCCGATCACCAGTTGCGCGGACGCGGTGGCGCAAAGCCGCGGGCGGCGGGTGCTGGCGGGGATTTCCGGTGCGGTGGGCCCGGATGCGGTGGTGTTCTCGCAGATGGAGCGGGTGGCCGGCGCGGATTTCGACACCGTGCCCTACGAGGGCGGCGGGGAGACCCTCTCGGCGGTGCTCGGCGGGCAGGTGGAGCTGGCGTCGCTGAATCCCAGCGAGGTCGTGGGCCAACTGCGGGCCGGGCAGCTCAAGGCGCTGTGCGTGTTCGCCGACCAGCGCTACACCTATCCGGAGCTGGCGGGGATTCCGACGTCGGTGGAGCAGGGCGTGCCGGTGTCCTTCGCGCAGTTCCGCGGCATGATCGCGCCGGGAGGGCTCAACCCGCAGGCCGCCGAGTACTGGATCGGGCTGGCCCGCCGGTTCGCCGACTCCCCCGCCTACGCCGAGTACGTCGAGTCGGAGTTCCTGCAGCCGCGGGTGGCCTTTGGTGAGGAGTTCACCGCGTACTTGCGGGACAGCGAGGAGCTGCTGGCGCAGGTGGTGCGGCGATGAGCGGGCAGCGGTCGCCGCAGGTGGCGCTCTTCGGCGGGTTGACGCTGGTGGGTGCGGGTTTCGCGGTCAGCGCGGTCGGTTACGGGGTGCTGCTGCCGGAGTCGCGGATCGGGCCGGGGTTCCTGCCGTTGGTGGCCGGCGGGTTGCTGGCGGTGTTCTCGGTTCTGCTGCTGGTCGAGCAGCTGCGCCGGCCGGCCCCGGCCGTCCCGGAGCGCGGCACCGATGATTTCGGGCGAACGCCTGCGCAGCGGATGTGGATCCTGCGGCGGGTGTTCGCGCTGCTGCCGGCGGCGCTGCTGGCGGTGCCGGTGGTGGGCATGGTCGCCGCGTTCGGGCTGCTGGTGCTGGTGATCTCCACCTGGCTGGAGCGGCGGCGGGTGCTGCCCGCGGTGGCGCTGTCGGCGGTGTCGGCGGCCGCGATGCACGTGATCTTCGCGGTGGTGCTGCGGGTGCCGCTGCCCACCGGCGTGTTCGGGTTCTGAGAAACCGGAGGCCCGCGTGATCGACAATTTGTTGTTGGGTTTATCGACGGCGTTCACGCCGACGAATCTGTTGTGGTGCTTCGTAGGCGTGGTGCTGGGGACCGTGATCGGGCTGTTGCCCGGGCTCGGTTCGAGCACGGGTGTGGCGATCCTGATCCCGCTGACGCTGACCGTGGAGCCGGTCACCGCGCTGATCATGCTGGCCGGGATCTACTACGGCTCGCAGTACGGCGGCACGATCACCTCGGTGCTGCTGTCCACGCCGGGCGAGGCGGCCAGCGTGGTGACCACTTTGGACGGTTATCAGATGGCGCGGCAGGGCCGTGCGGGCGCGGCGCTGGCGATCGCGGCGATCGGCTCGTTCGCGGCGGCGATCGTGTCGCTGGTGCTGCTGGCCGCGCTGGCGCCGCCGTTCGCGCAGTTCGCGTTGCGGTTCGGGCCGCCGGAGAACCTGGCGGTGATGGTGCTGGCGTTGGTGACGATGGTGGTGCTCTCGACCGGTTCGAAGTTGCGGGCGGCCGCGATGGCCTGCGCCGGGATGTTGCTGGCGTGCGTGGGCATCGACGCGGGCACCGGCGAGGCCCGCTACACCTTCGGCAGCATCGAGCTGCTGTCGGGCATCCCCTACATCGAGGTGGTCATCGGGTTGTTCGCCGTCGGCGAGGTGCTGTACCAGATCCGGGTGGGTGCGGCGACGCCGATTCGCGCGCGGTTCCGGGATCTGGTGATCCGCCGCCGCGACATCCGCGATTCGGCCGGCGCGATCGGCCGGGGCAGCGCGATCGGGTTCCTGCTGGGCACGCTGCCGGGCGCGGGATCGACGCTGGCGTCGTTTCTGGCCTACGGGCTGGAGAAACGCGTCTCGCGCAACGCCGCGCAGTTCGGGCACGGCGCGATCCAGGGCGTCGCGGCGCCGGAGAGCGCCAACAACGCCGCGGCCAACGCCAACTTCATCCCGACGCTGACGCTGGGCATTCCCGGCGGTGCGACCACGGCGGTGCTGCTGGGCGCGTTGACGGTCTACGGGGTGCAGCCGGGGCCGCTGCTGTTCGAGGAGCAGCCGGAGCTGGTGTGGGGTCTGCTGGTGTCGTTTTTCATCGGCAACGTGATCCTGCTGGTGCTCAACCTGCCGTTGGCGCCGGTGTTCGCGCAGCTGCTGCGCATCCCTTACGCCTACCTGTACCCGTTGATCCTGTTCACCAGTTTCGTCGGGGCCTACGCCATCGACAACAACGTCTTCAGCGTGTGGCTGGTGCTGATCTTCGGTGTCATCGGCTACGGCATGAAGCGCTTCGACCTTCCGATGGCGCCGCTGGTGGTCGGGGTGGTCATCGGGGCGTTGTTCGAGAAGGCGCTGGTGCAGTCCTCGGCGCTGCTGGACGGCAATCTGTGGCTGGTGCTGACCAAACCGATCGCGGTGGTGATCCTGGCGCTGGCGGTGGTGCTGCTGGCCGGCCCGGTGCTCACCCGCCGCGTCCGCGTGTTCCTCCGGCGCGGTGCGCCGGAACCGTCCGATGAGGAGTCGCATGTCTGACGAGTTGCTGGTGGCCCGCGAGGGTGCCGTGTTGCAGGTGACGTTCAACCGGCCGCGGCAGCGCAACGCGATGAGCTGGGAGATGTACGACGGGCTGGTCGCCGCGTGCGAGGCCGCCGACGCCGATGACGGCATCCGGGTGCTGGTGTTGCGCGGCGCCGGGGATGAGGCGTTCGTGGCCGGCACCGACATCGCGCAGTTCACCGAGTTCACCTCCGGCGAGGACGGGGTGGCCTATGAGCAGCGGATGGAGGCGGTGCTGGAGCGGCTGGAGACCACCAGGGTGCCCACGGTCGCGGCGATCTCCGGGTTCTGCGTGGGTGCGGGCATCGCGTTGGCGGCGGCGTGCGACATCCGGGTGTCCACGACGACGGGCCGGTTCGGGGTGCCGGTGGCGCGGACGCTGGGCAACTGCCTGTCGATGAACACCTATTCGCTGCTGGTGTTCCACCTGGGGCCTGCTCGTGCGAAGGACATGTTGTTGCGGGCGCGGATGTTCGGCGCCGATGAGGCGCATGCGGCGGGGTTCGTCGCGCAGCTGTGCGAGGTCGGCGAGCTGGAGGAGACCGTGGCGGGCGTCGCCGAGCGGCTGGCGCAGCACGCGCCGTTGACGATGTGGGCGGGCAAGGAGGCGGTGCGCCGATTGCGGTTGGCGAACCTGCCCGACGGCGACGACCTGGTGCGCACCGTGTTCGGCAGCGACGACTTCCGCAACGGGGTGCGCGCTTTCCTGGACAAGAGCCCGCACCGCTGGACCGGCCGCTGAGGGTCGCGGGCAGCGCCCGGGGGTATCCGGGTGTTGTCCGAGGATCGAGCGAGGGGGTGGATCATGACCACCATCGTGCGGGCCCATGATGTGGCGCGAACCGAGCATGCTCACGCGGCCGAGGTGCTGTTCCCGGAGGTCAGGGCGATGCGGGCGCTGCTGGGCGAGTTGTCGGCCGAGGAGTGGCTGATGCCCACCGACTGCCCCCGCTGGACCGTGCGGGACGTGGTCGCCCATGTGCTCGGCAACGCAGAGGTCACGCTCGCCCCGGATCTCATGGTGCTGCGGGCGGGGGAAGGCACGCTGCGGTATCCGCAGCTGTACCGGCTGGATGCGATGAACGAGATGGCGGTGGACGCGTGGCGGGATCGGCAGGCCGGTGAGCTGGCGGCGGAGTTCGCGCCGTTGTGGCGGCAGGTGATCCGGGCGCTGCCCGGCATGACCGAGTCGGTGCGCGGCCAGACGTTCGACACCGGTTATCCCGGGGCGCTGCCGGTGGCGATGGGTTACGTGGTGGATGTGGTGCTCGCCCGCGACATGTGGATGCACCGCATCGACATCTGCCGGGCGACTGGGCGGGAGTTCGCCGTGCACGAGCATGATCGCGGCGTGGTCGAGCAGGTGCTGCGGGATCTCGACGATGCGTGGGCGGGGCCGCCGCTGGTGCTGGAGCTCACCGGCGTGGTCTTCGGCGGCTGGCAGATCGGCGCGGATGCGCCGGTGGCGACCGTGCGCGGCGATGCTGTGGGTGTGCTGCGCATGTTCTCGGGCCGCACCGAGCCGCAGCCGGATCTGATCGTCGAGCACGGTGACAGCGCGGTGCTGGGTGCGCTTCGCGACGCGCGCGTGCCGTTCTGAAGGTTGCCGGTCGATGCTGGTCAACGGCGAATGACCCGCGCACTGGGCGCGGGTCATTCGCGGCGTTCCCGTTCAGGCGGCTTTGGGTGTGGCGCGCATGAAGACGTACACGCACGGGGTGCCGTTGGCCAGCGTGGAGAACACCACCGGGCTGTACGCCTCGCCGCCGAGGTTGAAAGATGCGGCGAAGACCGTTGGTGTTACCGGCACCAGGCCCGCCTCCAGGGGTGGGGCGATGCCTTTCAGGTCATCGACGAATTCGTAGCGGATCCGTGCGCTGCCTGTGTCGTCCTGGCTGATGGTCGTGATGACTCCGGCGCGCCGGTAGCTGCCCAGCAGCGGTGTCGGGTCCACCTCGGGTGGGTTCGCCGGTGGGGCGAACGGTGCTGGCATGTGGGCGTCGGCCAGCTCGGCCAGCAGTTCCCGGAACAGGTCGGTGTAGAGCCGGGCGACGTCGCCGCCGTTGGTGAGCAGCACGATCGCCACGCCCGTCTGCGGGATGACGCGCAGGTAGGAGTGCTGCGAGACCGCGCTGCCGTCGTGGCCGAAGCCGAAGATCCCGTTCCAGTCGTGCAGGGTCCAGCCGAGGCCCCAGGCGTCCGCGGACACGCTCCATTTGTCCGGGCTGTCGATCTCGCGGCGCTGCATCGCGGCGACCGCATCAGTGGACAGGATCCGGGTGCCGTCCGCGGCGATGCCGCCGTCCAGGTGCATCTTGGCGAAGCGGGCGACGTCACCGGCCGAGACGATGACCCGGCCATACGGCCCCGCCGAGCGTGGCAGCACGTCCCAGACGGCTGCCGGTTCGGGATCCTGACCGGGTTGGCCGAGGTGGCCCATGGCCACCCGGAACCGCAGCGCCTCTTCCGGCAGCGTCATGGAGCGTTCCAGCCCGAGCGGGGTGAACAGCCGGTCTCGCAGCGCCTGGTCCCAGGTCTGCCCGGTGAGCACCTCGATGATCCGGCCGAGCACGACGTAGCCGAGGCTGCCGTAGGAGAACGCCGTGCCTGGCGGGCAGTCCAGCGCCACGTCTCTGGCGGCTTCGACGTACTTCGCCAGGCAGTCGTCGCCCCGGCCGGCGTCGTAGATGAAGTCGTTGGTCACCCCGCCGGTGTGCGACAGCAGTTGCCGGATGGTGATCGTCTTGGTGGCTTCGGGATCCGGGGTGCCGAACTCCGGTAGGACGCTCACGACCGGCGCGTCCAGGTCCAGCTCGCCGGAGTCGACCAGCTGCATCACCAGCGTGGCGGTGTAGGTCTTGGCGAGTGACCCGGCGAGGAACAGCGAGTCGGGGGTGGCGGGCAACCCGGTCTCGCGGTGCAGCACACCGCTGGCCAGCTCGTGGACGGTGCCGTCGGCGAGCACGGCGAGCGTGGCTGCCGGGACGTGATGGGTTGCGCGCAGCTCGTCGAGCCTGGCTTGCCACCGGTCAACGTCGAATCGCGGTACCGACATGAATGGAGATCCCTTCTCTGACCTGCGAACCGAACATTGTGCGGAGTTACGCACACCGTACGGAGACCGTGCGTTGTTCGCAAGGACGTACACTGTTCGGGCAGGATCGTTGTGGACCGCGCGAGAGGGCGAGGAGACCGCATGCCAGCCGACGAACAGCCGTTTCCCTCGGTGTGGGCCCGTCCGCAACGGCGGCGGCGGGAACAGCCGGCACTGAGCCGGGAACAGATCGTGGCCGCGGCGCTGCGATTGCTGGACGCCGAGGGCATCGACGCGTTGAGCATGCGCAAGCTCGGCACCCTGCTCAACGCCGGGGCCACCTCGATGTACACGCATGTGGCCAACAAGGACGAGCTGATCGAACTGGTCGTGGACGAGGTCTACGGCGAGATCGACGTGCCGGTCCTTGGCGATGCCGCGGGCTGGCGGGCGGCCATCACCGGCTGCGCGCACAGCATCCGGTCGACGCTGCTGCGCCACCCGTGGATCGTCTCCGTGCTCGGCGAGGCAGGCGTGGCCTATCTCGGGCCGAACCTGATGCGGCTGACCGAGGCCATCCTCGCCGTGTTCGAGGAAGGCGGCTTCCCGTTGGAAGCGGCCGACCAGGCGATGAACACGGTCTTCGCCTACGTCATCGGGATGTCGACCAGCGAGGCCGCCTGGTTGACCATGCTCGCGCGCAGCGGTCAGGGCGAGCAGGAATGGGCCGAGCGCCTGTGGCCCGCCGCGCAACGAGCGGTGCAGGACTATCCGCGGCAGCGCAAGCTGTACGCCGCGCAACGAGGCCAGAATCTGCGCAGTACCCGCGATGGCGAATTCGCCGCCGGGCTGGACTGCGTCCTGCACGGCCTCGCAACCCGCCTCGTACCCGCCGGCTAGGTGCCGGCCAGCGGTACACCGATCTGGACGTCGAGGTAGGACACGTGGTCCGCGCCGTCGACCGGGCCCCGGCGCGCGTCGACGATCACGACGGTGCCGGCCACGATCCCGGCGAAGCCGGTTCCGGAGAGGCGGCAGTCCTCGATTCGTTCGGTGACCGCGCGGCGAACCTCCTCGGTCAGGAACGTGAGCCCGCGCGGGAATTCCTGGCTGAGTGGATGCCGTTGCCGGCCTGCTTCGATCCAGCTGCCGATGCCGAACTGGGCCGAGACGATCTGGTCGCCGCGGAGCGAGACCCGGAAGTAGCCGTTCGACTGGACGCGGTTGCAGGCCTGCTGCGGTGGGTAGGCGCAGTCGTATCC
Organism: Saccharopolyspora sp. NPDC050389; assembly: GCF_040655595.1. Classification (NCBI taxonomy): domain Bacteria; kingdom Bacillati; phylum Actinomycetota; class Actinomycetes; order Pseudonocardiales; family Pseudonocardiaceae; genus Saccharopolyspora; species Saccharopolyspora sp. NPDC050389. The sequence continues at coordinate 45,781 of NZ_JBFAKG010000009.1, read as the reverse complement.
GCCGGCCCGGAGATCGTCGACGGCGGAGCTCATCGTCGTCGCGTAGTGCTCGGCAGCGAACGGCCAGCGCCGCACCGAGGCGTCCCGGGCGGTGACGACCAGCCCGTCGACGGCGGAAAGCGTGTAGTCGGCATGCCGGTCCCGCCACGCCGTCCGCGGGATCTCGGTGCCATCGCGCCGTCTGCGATCCTGCTGGAAATCGTCGATCTCCTGCCGGATCCGGTCACCGGCGCCGGCCCAGATCGCGGCCAGCGCCGGTACCGCGGCGGCCGTGACCGGATCCTCGCTCCCGGGGTCCAGCTGAGGGAACGGGAACCACGCCCAGGTCAGCTGGTCGTCGCGGTCGAGCACGAACTGCGCCACCTGCGGAACGATCGTGTCCGTCGCGTCCCGGTGACCGACCCGGCACCACAGGGCACGCCCGTCTGCGTTGACCCGGACCTGCGCGCAGAACCAGCCGGCGTCGGTCAAGGGCGCGGTGATCGACTCGGCGGTCCCGCCGGGCGGGATCGGTTCGGCCCACGAGCTCTCCCCCGCCGCGCCGTGTTCGTACACTCCGGCGGGCGGTAGCGCGGGCGGCTCGACCGGCCCGGTGCAACCGGTCAACGCGAGCGCGCCAAGAGCCATGCCCAACCAAGGCGCGGAGAACGTGCGTGATCGGGGCATGGTGATCATCAAAGCAGGCGGTCAAGCCGGGCGACCTGCTGACTGCGGAAAAGCGCCGCTGCTGCTCGGCGCCCGTCTAGAGTGGTTGTCGTGCTTTGACGTGTTCGCGGCCCGCCTCGGACTCCTTCGTCCACGTGATCATCGATGACGAAGGAGTGGTTCGATGATGTCTTCTGCTGTGGTGGTTCCGGCCGCGCTCGCGGCGACCCATCGCAACAACTCCCGCTGGATCGACGGGCTTCCCGCGCTGGCCGAGCAGCGGCTGGCGGCGTGGCGGCTGCGGCCGGATGGCGCCGCTTGGCACGGCATGGTGGCACTGGCGCTGCCGGTCGTGCGCGCCGATGGCGGCGCCGCGGTGCTGAAGTTGCAGCCGGTCACCGAGGACACCGCCGGGGAGCCGGTGGGGCTGCGGGCGTGGGCCGGGCGGGGTGCGGTGCGGCTGCTGGAGCACGATCCGGATTCGGGCAGCATGCTGCTGGAGCGGCTCACGACGCGATCCCTGTCCAGTGTGGACGATGATGTGACGGCGGCGCGGATCCTGGCCGGGCTGCTGGCGCGATTGAGCGCGGTGCCCGCTCCGCCCGGGGTGCGGCGGCTGTCGGAAATCGCGGCCGCGATGATCACCGAGGCTCCCGGTGCCTGCGCGCGGCTGACCGATCCGGCGCAGCGGCGGCTGCTGGAGCACTGCGCGGGCGTGGTCGAGGAGTTGCGCGGCGAGGCGGGCGACCGGTTGCTGCACTGGGACCTGCATTACGACAACGTGCTGGCGGCGAGGCGGGAACCGTGGCTGGCCATCGACCCGCAGCCGCTGGCCGGTGACCCGTGTTTCGAACTGATGCCGGCGTTGCACAACCGGTGGGACGACGCGGTGGCCACCGGCGATGTGGCCGCGGCGGTGCGCCGCCGGTTCGAGGCGATGATCGAGGTGCTGGGCCTGGAGCGGCAGCGCGCGGCGGGCTGGACGCTGGGGCGGGTGCTGCAGAACTGCCTGTGGGAAATCGAGGACGGCGAAACCGGGCTCAGTGACGTGCAGGTCGCCGTGGCGGAGGCGCTGATCGAATGGGGCCCGTGACCGCGGCCGATCAGGGTGGCACGCACGCACCATTGTGGACAGTTACCCGCCGGCGAAGCCCGCCAGGGGCTGGGCTCACCGCCCGGTTTCCGCGCGGAACCGGCCGACCGCCCAGGTCAGCGTGCGGACGGCGTTGCGCCCGTATGGGGCGTCCTCGCCGGGTTCGGTGAGGCGCTCGCGCAGGACGAGTCGCGCCCGCGTGTAGTTGTGCGCGGTGCTGATCCATTCGAAGACCGCGTCGGCCGGCGCGGGAATGGTGCGTTGCACGGTCACGGTTTCCATGTCGGCTCTTCTCATCGGGTGAGCGGGCGGCGTTCGTCTGCCGCGCGCAGCTTGTCGGGATTGCGGACGGCGTACAGCCCATGCACGAGCCCATCACCGATGTCGAACATGCGGATCGAGTCGAGCCGGCCATCGGCGCTGAACAGCACCGCGGGCAGCGCGTTGTAGACGGCGAGGCGCGCGTCCATGTGCGACATGCGTCGCTGGCCGAGCCCGGTGATGTAGCGCGCGACCGGTTCGCGGCCCGTGATCGGCCGGCGCGCCGCGGTCACCTGCCCGCCGCCGTCGGAGATCTGGACGACGTCCGGAGCCATCACGTCCATGAGGGTCTGGACATCGCCGGTCTTGGCGGCGAGCAGGAACCTGCCGATGACGGCCTGGCTCGTCCGCGCCTCGGGCTGGAAACGCTTCCGCCGGGCGTGGACGTGCTCGCGGGCGCGATGCGCTATCTGCCGGACGTTGGTGTCGGACTTGCCGACCATGGCGGCGATCTCGGGGTGGCTGAAGCCGAACACCTCGCCCAGCACGAACTGGCAGAGCAAAGCGATCCAGCGGCACCAGGGCGAGATCCGGGCGGCGTACGGGTTCCGGGCGAACACCGAGGAGGACCAGGAGCGCCTGGCCCAGTGGCTGGCCGTGGAGCTGTGTCCGGTGGAGCTGTCGCGCGAGCGGCTGGCGGCGGCGGCGGTGGTGGCCCGGTGCCGCAACGACCTCATCGAGCCGCCAGCACCGGGACAGGTTGGGCGGCTGGTGGGCCGGGCGGTCAAGGAGTTCGAGGCCCGGTGCTGCCGGATGACGCTGGACCGGCTGACGCACGCGACCCGCTCACGGCTGGACGACTTGGTCGCCGGAGACGACGGCGCCGAAGGCCAGGACGGCGAGGGGGCCGTGTCCGGGGGCGGGCGGTCGCACTTCACCGAGCTGAAGACGGACCCCGGGGGCGCCGGGCCTGGAGAGTCTGCTGGCGGAGGTGAACAAGCTGGAGCGGGTCCGGGGATCGAGTTGCCGACCGACCTGTTCGCGGACGTGTCGGAGAAGCTGGTGGACGCCTGGCGGGCGCGGGCGTCGAAGGAGTACCCGGCGAACCTGGAGCGGATGAAGCCGCCGCGGCGCCTGACGCTGCTGGCCACGCTGTGCCATGTGCGGCAGACGGAGATCACCGACTCCCTTGTCGACCTGTTCATCCAGCTCGTGCTGAAGACCAACACCCGTGCGGAGCGGAAGGTCGACAAGGAGCTGACGAACGAGCTGAAGAAGATCCGGGGCAAGGAGGGCATGCTGCTGCGGGTCGCTGAGGCGGCGCTGGCCGAGCCCTCGGGTGTGGTGCGGCGGGTGATCTATCCGGTGGTCGGCGGGGAGAAGACGCTCAAGGCACTGGCGGCCGAGGCCGCGGCGAACGAGGCCCGCTACAAGGCCCGGGTGCGCACGGTGCTGCGCTCGTCGTACTCGGCGCACTGGCGCCGGATGCTCTCGCCGCTGCTGCGGGGGCTGGAGCTGAAGTGCAACAACACTGCCTACCGGCCGGTGATGGACACGATCGACCTGCTCAAGCGGTACTTGGAGCAGCCGATCAACGAGGGCGCGTTCTTCGATGCGGCGGAGACGGTGCCGCTGGAGGGCGTGGTGCCCGAGCAGTGGCGGGCTGCGGTGGTCGACGAGAAGGGTCGTATCGAGCGCATCCCGTACGAGCTGTGCGTGCTCGTGGCGCTGCGGGACGCGCTGCGCCGGCGGGAGATCTGGGTAGTGGGCGCCAACCGGTGGCGTAACCCGGAGGATGACCTGCCTGCCGACTTCGAGGACAACCGGGATGTGCACTACGCCGCGCTCGGCCAGCCGCTGGACGCCGGGGAGTTCATCACCGCCCTGCAAGGCCGGCTGCGCACCTCGCTGGACCGCTTCGAGAAGTCGCTGGCGGAGGGCACCACGGGCGGGGTGGCGATCGCGCGGAAGCACGGCGAGCCGTGGATCAGGGTCTCCCCGCGCGGCAAGCAGGAGGAGCCGGAGTCCCTGGGGGCGATCAAGGACGAGATCGAGCGCCGGTGGGGCACCATCGACCTGCTGGACATCCTGAAGTACGCCGAGTTCGACACCGACTTCATCGCCGAGTTCACCTCGGTGGCCACACGGGAGGTCACCTCGAAGGAGGTGCTGCGGCGCCGGCTGCTGCTGGTGCTGTTCGCGCTGGGCACCAACATGGGCATCAAGCGGGTGGCGGTCACGGGCAAGCACGGCGAGAGCGAGGCGACGCGCTGCGGCGGGTGCGGCACCTGTTCGTAAACCGGGCCAACATGAGCGCCGCGCTGGTCAAGCTGGTGAACGCCACTTTCGCCGTGCGCGATGAGGTGGGGTGGGGCACGGGGACGGCGTGCGCGTCCGACAGCCGCAAGTTCGGCTCCTGGTCCTCGAACCTGATGACCGAGTGGCACCAGCGCTACCGGAGCCCCGGGGTGATGATCTACTGGCACGTCGAGCGGAAGTCGGCGTGCATCTACTTCCAGCTCAAGAGCTGTTCCGCTTCCGAGGTGGCGTCGATGATCGAGGGTGTGCTGCGGCACTGCACCGACATGGAGGTCGACCGGCAGTACACCGACACCCACGGCGCCTCGATCGTCAGGTTCGCCTTCGCGCACATGCTCGACTTCAAGCTGATGCCGAGGTTGAAGAACATCGGCTCCGCGCGGCTGTACCGGCCGGCGGCCGGTGAGGACGAGAAGTGGCCGCACCTGGCGCCGGTGCTCTCGACCAAGACGATCGACTGGGACCTGATCCGCCAGCAGTACGACCAGATCGTGAAGTACACCACCGCGCTCAGGTTGGGCACCGCGGAGGCCGAGCAGGTCCTGCGCCGCTTCACCCGCGGCGGGCCCAAGCACCCCACCTACCGGGCGATCGAAGAGCTGGGCCGTGCTGTACGGACGGCGTTCATCTGCGACTACCTCGCCGACGTCGAGCTGCGGCAGGAGATCCACGAGGGGTTGCAGGTCGTGGAGAACTGGAACAGCGCGAACAAGGACCTCTTCTACGGCAAGGACGGCGACCTGGCAGGTGCGGACAAGGAGTCCCAGGAAGTGTCCATGCTCGCCCTCCACCTGCTTCAGTCCGCCCTGGTCCACGTCAACACGCTGCTGATGCAGCAGGTCCTCGCCGATGACAAGTGGGCCGACACGCTCACCGACGCGGACCGGCGGGCCCTGTCCCCCCTGTTCTGGACGCACGTGAACCCCTACGGCCGGTTCGAACTGGACATGAACAGCCGCCTGGAGCTGGACCTGACCGCCACGGAGTGAAGCCGATGGCCCGGTAGAGCCGCTCGCCTTCGCCCGTGGCGTTGAGGTTGATGACCTTGCATCCTTGCTGGTCGAACCAGTCCACGAGAGCGGTGAGCACGGCCGTGGCCATGCCGCGGCGGCGGAAGCCGGCTGTTGTGGCGACCAGGCGGACGTGCCCGGTCAGGCCGCTGTGCCGGGGCCGGGGAGGTGCTGGTGCACGGTGCGCAGGGCGCAGGGCGCAGGGCGCAGGGCGCAGGAAGCGAGGCTGCGGTCGGGGGCGTCGACGACGAAGGCGCCCATCCGCGGGGTGTCGAGGCCCTCGCGCAAGTGGTCGCGCAGGTGCGCGGCCCATGCGCCGTCGAGACGGAACTGACGGAGGCCCTGGCCGCGTAGCGCCGGGCTGCCGCTACCGGCCGGTGGCGGGTTGGCGGGGCGTTCGGCGAGGTAGAAAGTGCGGGCGACCTCGACGGCCGCCGTGACGGAGCGCAGGCCCCTGTCGTGGGCCGCCGCGTCCCGTGCCCGCGCTGTGGCGCCCTCGGACGCTTGACCTTGACGCTGGTGTCAGGGTTCTAGTGTCCGAACCATGTTGAAGGAGATCGAGATGCGGATCGGAGAGCTGGCGAACCTGACCGGCGTCAGCGCCCGGTCCCTGCGCTACTACGAGCAGCAGGGCCTCCTGGCGCCCCTCCGCGCCGAGAACGGCTACCGCGTGTACGGCGAGCTGGACGCCGTACGGGCCGTGAACATCAAGGACGCCCTCGACGCCGGCCTCACCCTAGACGAAGTCCGCCCCGCGCTGGTCAACGGTTGCCTGGACGTGCCGCTGCGCGAAAGCCCGTACTGCGCTGACGAGTTGCGGCGGGCCACCGACCGGCTCACCGCGCTGGACGACCGGATCGCCGCGCTCCAGGAGCTGCGCAGCCGGCTCGCGAAGCACATCGATGAGACCGTCACCCGCCGCCCTGTGGGGGGCACGGACTGACGGCCGCCACCGAAACGCGGGCCCGAACCTACGGTGCCGCGCCGATCAGCCGTGTCCTGCCACTGGCCGCGGGCCGCCTTCGCCGCCGGAACCGACGACATGGTCATCGCCGTGGTGCTCCCTAGATCGCCGCCGACCTGCGGGTGAGCGAGCCGGCGGCAGGTCAGCTCGTCACCGTCTTCACGCTTGTCTTCGGCCTGGCCACACCGGTCATGCCGTCCTGACGCCTACGGCGGGCTGGCGACACCGTTGATCACCAGGCGGCCGGTCCCGAATCCGTCGGGAGCATCCAAGTGACAACGAATCACGCCGTATTCGACCCAAAGGTCGAGGCCATAGGGACAACTTCGTCTGAGCCAACTTCCCGATGGCACCCTCCCCAGGCCGCCTCGCCCTACGACACGGCATGAGGACCGATCGAGTTCGCGTCACACCCCTGAGCACCCATGAATCCGACAGGCCCTGAACAACCATTGGAGTACGAAGTGACAGTCACGGAACCAGGAACGGGAGCGCCGGATACCGGCGTGCCCGCAGGTCGACGCCGGTGGGCGCTCGTTCTCCTTGCCGGAGCGCTGGCGCTGGACGTCAGCGGAGTTGCGGTCATCAATGCCGCGTTGCCCTCCATCGGTGATGAGTACAACATCGACGGCTCCACGCTGCAGTGGACGATGACGGCCTATGCCATTGCCTTTGCCGGGTTCCTCCTGCTCGGGGGCAGGGTCGCAGACGTCCTGGGCCGCAGGAAGATCTTCGCCGTGGGCGTCGCGCTCTTCGCCGCGGCCTCGCTGGGCGCCGCGCTCGCCCCGACCGTTGGGGTGCTGATCGCGGCTCGTGCACTGCAGGGGATCGGTGCAGCGCTGTCCGGCCCTGCGTCGCTTGCTCTGCTCAGCCAGATCTTTCCTGAAGGGCCGCAGCGGAACCGGGCGCTGGCGGTCTATGCGGCGACCGGCGGGTCCAGCTTCAGCGTCGGGCTGGTTGTCGGCGGGGCTCTCACCGACTTCCTTGGCTGGCGCTCGGTGTTCGCGGTCAGTGTTCTCGCCGGAGTTCTGATCCTGGCAGGGGTCCGGGCGCTGCTGCCTGCGGGCCGGCGCCAGCCGCGCCCCTTGGATATCCCGGGCGCGATCCTGGTCACTCTGGGTATAGGCCTGGTCGTGTACGGCGTGAGCGAGGGCAGTGAAGTCGGCTGGGGGTCCGCACCGGTGCTGGTCTCACTGGTGTTGGCCGTGATCGGGCTGGCGGGCTTCGTCGTGTGGGAGAAGGGGCGTACGGAGCCGTTGCTTCCGATGAGTATCTTCCGCAGCCGCTCGGTGAGGGCCGCCTCCCTCACCGGTGCTGTCTTCTACACCGGTGCTGGTGGGCTGCTGTTCTTCTCGCCGCTGTACGCGCAAGGGATACTCGGTTACTCGCCGTTCGAGTCTGCACTGGCCGTCCTGCCCGTGGGCGTGGTCGTGATCATCAGCTCGCAGATCGCCGGACATCTGATGTCGCCAGCGGCTTACAAGCCCCTGATGGCTGCCAGCCTGCTTCTCATCGGAACCGGCGTCACTCTGTGGGTGGGCACACCTCAGGACGGTTCGTACTGGGTGGACATGCTCCCCGGCATCGTGGTCATGAGCACCGGCCAGGGTTTGGGTTTCGGCGCGATGACGGCCGCCACGCTGGAGGGCCTGCCGCTCCATCAGCACGGAGTCGCTGGTGCGGTCAATGTGACCCGGCAACAGCGTCGGTTTGGCGATCTTGGTTGCTGTTTCGACCGGTGTCAGCGGCGGTGCCACAAATCCAGCCGATCAACTGTCAGGTTTCCACGCGGCATATTGGGTGGCGGGCGCCATCGGGCTCCTGGGTGGGCTGACCGTTCTGCTCACCAGGTTTCCCAAGATGGACACCACGCCATCAGCTTCCGAGGAGAGGCCGTGACAGTGCAAGCCGGACGTACCTGAACATGCCCGGCGGCCACGTCCCTGCCCCCTGATGAGGGCAGGACACGGGTCATACTCCGCTTCGGCCGCATCCTCCCGGCAGAGCCGCCCGAGTCCTCGGAGAGCGCGACGAGGCGGGTCGTCGGCTGATGGGCCGAAACGGCCGCCATCGGCCGTGGACGGTCACCACCTCGGGGGGCGATCGAGCTCACCGCCCCGCGGGTGAACAACAAGCGCACCGACGAGATGCTGTCCGAACAGCGCGAACGGGACTGAACGCGGCCGGGCAGCGGAGGGGGACGCGCTGAGCGGCACAACGAGCCGGGAGCACCAGCGCGCAGCGGCCCGGCAGCTGGCTGGGCGGGCACGTGAGGTCCAGCGCGTGGACGGGGGCTGGGCGGCGGCGCGAGCTGCTGCGGCGGATCAGCCGGGGCCAGTACGGGCGACGGAAGGGCTGGCCCCACGTCCCCGAACTCAGTTCGCCGTGGCAGGACACGGTCGCCGCGGAGCGGGACGGATGGCGCACGCGCGCGGCCAACCTGGACGGCGAGGGCGATCACGCGTTCGCTGTCGATTACCGCGTCTGCCGCCGCCGCCGGCTCGGCTGGGTCGAGAACCCGTACACCCCCGAGCATCTCCAGCGGTGCGGGCTGGCCTCCGCGGGGCTGGCCGCCCTGCGCCAGAAGTACGGGCTGTCCTGGCACACGCTCGGCGGCCGCGGACGGGACTCCCACGCTTTCTGGGGGCGGCGCCGGTGTGCCAGGCGGCTACCAGCAGCGCGAGGTCTGCCCGCACGTCCCCCACGGGTGAGACCGCACCGTACGCCCGTCCGGTGACCGGAGGCGGCTGGGAAAAGTCGCGCTACCTCGCCCAGGACGCCGAGGACCGGGCTGCGGATGCCCGTGCCGCCGCCGAGGCCCTGGCCGCCGAGTGCGGCGATCCCACCCCAGCGCCCCGCAGAACGTGAACTACCTGTCTTCCGCCGTTGTTTCATAGGTGACCACTCATGAAACAGGCGCTCTCCGGCGGCCCACCTGCGGCGATCATGTTTCATGAGTTGTTGCAAACGGCCGGACACCTGAAACACCCTCATGAAACGCTCTGGGTCGTGAGCGACGACTTCAAGCGCGTGGAAGCCAACGACTGCCCGATGTCCACCTGTGCCGTCCTGGCGGGCTCGCCCTGCCGCACCGGCAAGGGCAAGGTGGCCGCGCAGTACCACACCGCCCGCTTCCGCCTCGTGCCGCAACTCTCCAAGGCGCTCAACGTGCCCACCCCTGCCCTGCGCAAGCCCGGCTCGGCGTGGGCCGAGCTACCCCGCCCGGTGAACGCCGTCAAGCCGGTCGGGCACATCCGTATCGGGTACGCCCGTGCGTCCACCGCCCGGCAATCCCTCGACGCACAGCTCGACTCTCTCGCCGAGGCCGGGGTCACCCGCATCTTCTCGGAGAAGATCTCCACCCGTGCCACCACCCGGCCCGAGCTGGACAAGGCCGTTGCTCTCGCCGGTGAACTGCGCGCCTCCGGCGTCCGCGTCACCCTCGTCGTCCACGAGCACAAACGGCTCGGCCGAGGCATCGAACTGGCGACGCTAACCGAAGAGTTGAAGGCCAGCGACGTCGGCCTGGAATTCCTCACCGGGGAACTCCAGGGCTCGCACGACCCCTCCGGCATCGTGTTCACCGTGCTGGCCGCCCTCTCTGGCAGCGAACGCGAGTACATCCGCGACCGTACCCTCGAAGGCCACGAATCCGCCCGCACCCGCGGCAAGACCATCGGCGGCGCCAGCGTCGCCGACCCCGACATGCTCGCCATGGCCCTCCACCTGCGCGAGCAGGAACTGAGCCTGCGCGACATCGCCGCCCGCCTCATCATCACCACCGGCAAGAAAAAGGGCCAGCACCCCTCACCCGCCACCGTGATGCGGATGCTGCGCGAGCACGACGAGCAGACGGCCGGCGTCTGATGGCTGGCCCTCGCGCCAGATTCAGACCCGAGCCTCACCCAGCGCTACATGTCCGTTCGCCGTAGCTATACGAGAACAGGGCCTAGTCCTCGCGTCGCCGCCTCGCCGCGCGGAGCTGGTTGAGCGATTGCCGGGTGACGACCTGCGCGAGGTACGCGCGCGGGTTCGCCACGTCACGCGGATCGGTGTCGCTCCACCGGAGGTAGCTGTCCTGCAGCACGTCCTCGGCGTCGGCCGCGCTGCCGAGGATCTCGTACGCGATGGTGAAAAGCAGCGGCCGGTACTCGGCGAAGACCGCGTCGGAGCTCATCGGACCGCCTTTTCCTCGCCCGCACGGGTCGGCTGGGGCCTTGGTAGCCATCGGTAGGTGGCGGGCTTCCTCCTGATCGACGCCACCGTCGAACGGCAGACGAACTCCTTGACCACCGCGGCGGGCCGGCCGGACAGCATGAACCGGCGCGGGCTGTCGTCCGCGCGGGCGGCCTGGATGAGCGCGGCGCGGCGCCCCAGACTCACCGCTTGCCCGCCGAGCCCGACCGACAGCGACCCGGGTTCCTGGCCCCGGATCAGGGCCAGCACCGTGTCCGCGCCGTGCGCGCCCATGGGTATCGCCGCCTGGCAGCTCATCCGGAGATGGACGGCCACACCCGTCGGCGGCGCGGCCGCATCGCCGACTCCCACGATCCGCGGATGGTCCACGCACACGAGGGTCTCGTCGGTGAGCAGCCGGGCATGCTCGTCGACCGGAAGTCCGCTTCGCAACGCGAGATCGGGCACCTCGAACGAACCGGCCCATATCGTGCAGTCGCTCGCGACGACGTTCCCGTCGTCGGTGCCCGCCGCGTGCTGGTGCAACCGGAGCCGCTCGACGAACCGAGAACGCGGGTTCACCACCGTGACCTCGACGTCGCGATGTCCCGCGGCCGCGATCCGGTTCACCGCCATCACTCCGGCGTATCCCGCGCCGACCACCACGACCTGCAGGCGCCCAGCCATCGCACGTCTCCTCTCGCTGCGGTGCCACTAAACCCTGGGACACCGCGCGAAGCTCAACCGTGACACGAGGTCACTGTGCGCTGGGCCACGCCCGACTCCCGGCCGCGACGAGGGCGGACGCGGTCATGCTCGCTGCCGGGCGAGGCCGGCCAGTGCGATGACCGTCTTCCAGTTGCGGGCGGTGAGGCTGACCCCGAGCCGCTTCTCCAGGTAGGCGGCGGTGACTTTGCTCCGGCCCGCCCCGGCCGGGTAGTGCAGGTAGAGCTCCCGCCCGGCCAGGTGGAGTTCTTCGGGCGCACCGTCGGGCACGGTCAGCTGCGCGGCATGGCCGGCGTCGGGTTCGGCGGCCAGGAACGCCACGTGCAGCTTGGTGTGGTCGCTTTGCCCTTCCTGGAACGGGTGGCGCGCGGCGATGCCGGTGATCTCGGCGCCGGTGCGCACCATGACCGGAGTGTCCACGCCGAGTTCACCGGCCAGCCGCCGCCGCAAATCCGCCGCCACGGCCTCGGGGTCGGCGCGATCGGAGGTGAAGACCACGTTGCCGCTCTGCAGGTACGTCGCGACCTCGCCGTGCCCGGCCGCGGTGACGAGGTCGCGCAGGTCGGCCATGGCGACGCGACCGCGGCCACCGAGGTTGACCGCGCGCAGCAGCGCGATGTAGGTGTGCACGGCGGGAATCCTGCCATCTTCCGGCAGGTCCGGGCGGCCTGTTCCTAAGATGATCGTCCATGGTCGTCCCTTCCTCAGCCCCGCTTCCGGTCGTCACGATCGGGGACATCGTGTGCACCCGGACGGAGGTCATGACGCCCTCGGGCACGGCACCGGTGGGCGAGGTGGCGTGGACGTTCACCGACATGAGCCGCACGACCCGCGCGATCCCGGCGTGGGCGATCGTGCTGTGCGTGCTGTTCGTCTTCGCCTGCTTCCTGGGCCTGTTGTTCCTGCTGGCGAAGGAGGAACGCACCGAGGGATGGGTGCAGATCGGGGTGCAGGGGCCGCGGCTGCTGCACTTCACGCAGATCGCGGTGACCTCGCCGATGGCGGTCGCCGACCTCAACGCGCGGGTGAACACGGCGCGGGCGGTGTCGTTCCAGGCCGGGCAGCAGCTCAACTAATCGCGAAACCTCTTCGCATTTTGTGGTGGGTTGGTTACCGTCGCCGACCATGCCCCTCCGGCGCTGGATGACCACGCTCGCCGCGCTCACACTCACCCTCGGCATGGCCGCGCCCGCCCACGCCGAACCCACCACCCGACCGCTGACCGACCTCGACGGACGACCACTGCACGTCTCCGGATTCAACAACGGCAACAGCGCCAAAAACGCCGCCGACGCCATGCCCTGGACCGGACCCGACGACATCGCCGCCGAAGCCACCAAGATCGGCTCCAACTCCGTACGCCTGCTGATCTTCTGGTCCAAAGTCGAACCGGCCCCCGGCACCTACGACGACACCTACCTCGACGACATCGCCGAACGCATCGACTGGTACTCCCGCTCAGGCATGCACGTCGTCCTCGACATGCACCAGGACATGTGGGGACCCGCCGTCACCGGCAACGACCGCAACAACGGCGCACCAGCATGGGCCACCCACTTCGACGGCCTCCCCGCCGAAGTGCAAGACCCCTGGCCCCTGACCTACCCGCAACCCGGCGTCACCCGCGCCTTCGACCACTTCTGGGGCACCACCGGCAAACACCCGGAACTGGCCGAACACTTCACCAAAGCCTGGCAGCACGTCGCACAACGCTTCGCCACCGACCGGCGCGTCCTCGGCTTCGACCTCATCAACGAACCCTGGGGCGGCAGCGTCCCATCACCACTGTTCGAACAACACCTGCTCGGCCCGCTCTACCAGCGCACCATCGATGCCATCCGCGAAGTCGACGACACCCACTGGATCTTCGTCGAACCACAAGCCCTCGGCGTCAACCAAGGCCTGCCCTCAGCACTCCCACCGCTGACCGACCCCCGAGAAGGCGAAGCACGCATCGGCTACGCCCCACACCTCTACCCGCTCCTCCTCGACAGCGGCCAGACCTACACCGGGCTGACCCGCACCCTCACCCTCGCCACCATCAAGCAGTGGTTCGCCACCAACACCAACACCGCACAACGGCTCGGCGCACCACTGATCATCGGCGAATTCGGCCTCGACGCCACGAAACCCGGCGCCCTCGACTACGTCGACGACGTCCGCGCCGAAGCCGACAAGGCAGGCGCCGGCTGGTGGTACTGGTCCAACGACCCAGGCGGCTGGGCGCACCCGACGGCGGCTGGGCACCCCTGGCCGACCACCTCGCCCGCAACAACGACGGCTGAAGCCCTACCGAGGCGTCACCCACGCGCCTCGGCGACGGCTTCGGCCGCCGTAGCCCGGCACACGAACCGCTCACGCAACCCGGTGATCGTCAGCAGCCGCAGCACCGCACCATGACCAGGAACCACGAACAACCTGGTCCGGCGGTGCTCGGCGCGACGCTGCGCGTGCAACAACAGCTCGACAGCCGCACTGCTGGCGAAGGACACCTCCGAAACATCCACAACGATGGCCTGCAAAGCAGCGGCCGTCAGCCGCTGCCGGATCAGCTCGGTAAGCCTGGGCACCGTGGCAAGATCGATCTCACCACCGATGCGAACCACCACAACGCCCGGAACAGGCCACTCCACGGCCAGCCGCAACGCGGACGTGCACATCGGATGCGCGACGATCGGATCGTCGCTGGCGCGCGGCGCGACGATCGCGTGGCCCGTGCCCACCCACGCGGCCGGTGACATGCCTGATCTGGAGACGATCACGCTACCTCCCCTGGTTGCGTATCGACGGTTCGGTTGGCCACGGGACCGGGAACTCGCCGCTGCGCTCAACGCAAGGGGTACGCCGTGGCGGCTGCTCAACCGCACCTCCCACCGTAGGAGCCGCCGCCCGACCCAAACAAGGCTCGCCACGTTCGTGTGACATTCGGTCTCGATCAGGTGGCAGCGAGGCGGCAACGCACCCAAATACCGACCAGCCGGGCGACATTCCACCCCGCCGCCCGCGCCACCCAGTCACACAGAGTGACCGCGAAATGGGGCGTTCCGGCACCCGCAACACGCTAAGCTGCCGACCATGCCGGCAGGCCCCGCCCAACGCATCGTCGTCTACGGCGTGACGGGATCCGGTAAATCAACCGCGGCAAGCCGCATCAGCGAAGCCACCGGACTCCCGTGGCACTCCGTGGACGACCTCACCTGGGAACCCGGCTGGGTCGAAGTCCCGGCAACCGAACAACGCGACAAGATCCAAGCCATCTGCACCCAGCAGGAATGGATCCTCGACTCCGCCTACGGCAAATGGCTCGACATCCCCTTCGCCCGCGCCGACCTCATCGTCGCCCTGGACTACCCCCGCTGGCTGTCCCTGAGCCGCCTGCTCCGACGCAGCATCGCCCGCGTCATCACCAAGACCACCGTCTGCAACGGAAACCGCGAAACCATCCGCACCCTCCTCGCACACGACTCGATCCTGCGCTGGCACTTCCGGTCCTTCCACACCAAACGCGCCCGAATCCGGCAATGGGCCACCAACCCCCACGGCCCCACCGTCTACCGGTTCCGACGCCCCAAAGACCTCACCACCTGGATCAACACGCTCCACCACTGAACCGCGATCACCCGAACACGCTGTGCCGCTGAACCGGCTGCGAACTCTCCACCTCGGCACGCTCCACCGGCGCCGCATGCCGACCACCCGACACCGGCTCCCACACCGACGTCACCGCCAGCGACAACTCCCCATCAGCCACATCCACCGACACCTGATCACCCGCCGACACCGTGCCGGCCAGCACCATCGACGCCAACCGGTTGTCCAACTCCCGGGCGATCACCCGCCGCAACGGCCGCGCCCCGAACTCCGGCTGATACCCCCGATCCACCAACCAATCCAAACCGGCCTCACCCACGACCAACCGAATGCCCTTGGACTCCAACTGCGCACCGGTGCGCTCCAACAACAACGACGCGATCCGCCGCAACTGCTCCGCACCCAACGGCCGGAACACCACCACATCATCGATCCGGTTGATGAACTCCGGCCGGAAGAACGCCCGCAACTCCTCCAGCACCACCACCGCCGACTCCCCCGCATCGGCACCCGCATCCAGCACCCGATCAGCCCCGATGTTCGAGGTCATGATCACCACCACGTTGCGGAAATCCACCAGCCGACCCTGCGAATCGGTCAGCCGCCCCGCATCCAACACCTGCAGCAACGTGTTGAACACATCCGGATGCGCCTTCTCCACCTCATCCAGCAACACCACCGAATACGGCTGCCGCCGCACCCGATCCGTCAACTGCCCCGCCTCGCCATAACCCACATACCCCGGCGGCGCCCCCACCAGCCGCGACACCGTGTGCTTCTCCTGGAACTCCCCCATGTCCAACCGCAACAACCGCTGCGCATCACCGAACAACGCGTGCGCCAACGCCCGCGCCAACTCCGTCTTGCCCACACCGGTGGGCCCCAAGAACAAGAAACTCCCGATCGGCCGATCCGGATCCGCCAAACCCGCCCGAGCCCGACGCACCGCCTCGGCCACCGACGCCACCGCCGCATCCTGACCGACCACCCGCGACCGCAACTGCTGCTCCAACTCCAGCAACCGCTGCACGTCCTGCGCGCTCACGTCCGCCACCGGAATCCCGGTCCGCGACGCCACCACATCCGCCACGTCGTCGGCGACCACCGTCGGCTCGAACACCGCCGACTCCCGCACCTCACCACCACGCCGCAACCGCACCCGCGAACACGCCTGATCCAGCAGATCCACCGCCTTGTCCGGCAAGAACCGATCCGCGATGTAGCGCTGCGACAACTCCGCCGCCGCCGACAACGCACCATCATCGATGCGCACCCGGTGATGCCGCTGGTACTTCTCCCGCAACCCCTCCAGCACCACCACCGTCTCGGCCACCGACGGCTCCCCCACCATGATCGGCGCGAACCGGCGCTCCAACGCCGGATCCTTCTCCACGTGCCGCCGGTACTCCTCCACGGTCGTCGCCCCGATCAACCGCACATCACCACGCGCCAACGCCGGCTTCAGCATCGTGCCCGCATCCATCGAACCCTCACCCGCACCGGCCCCCACGATGCTGTGCACCTCGTCGATGAACACCAGCACGTCCTCCCGATGCGCCCGGATCTCCGTCAGCACATCCCGGAACCGCTGCTCGAACTCTCCCCGGTACTTCGCCCCGGCCACCATCCCCGCCAGGTCCAGCGACACCACCCGCATGTCCGCCAACGACCACGGCACCGCGCCCTCGACGATCCGCCGCGCCAGCCCCTCCACGATCGCGGTCTTGCCCACCCCCGGATCCCCCACGAACACCGGGTTGTTCTTCGACCGCCGACCCAGCACCTCGATCGCCTGCTCGATCTCGGCATCCCGGCCCACCACCGGATCCAGCTTCCCGGCCCGCGCCAACTCCGTCAGATCCAACCCGAACTCGTCCAGCCGCGGCGTCACGCTCAACACCGACCGAGCCCCACCCCGATCACCCAACTCGATCGCCCGCGCCAACGCCCTCCCGGCCACCGAATCCGCATCCGCGGCCAACCCCAACACCAGATGCCGCGCCCCCACCACGTCGACACCCTCGCCCAACGCCTGCTGATAAGCCCCCAGCAACGCCCGCCGAGCCGCCGACGACAACCCCGCACGGCCCACCGCCCCAGAATCCTGCGCCACCACCGCCGACCGCACCGCGGCCGCCAACTCCTCCACCCGCACCCCGGAGGACACCAGCAACTCCGCCGTCGCCGGAACCTGCGTCACCGCCCACAGCAGATGCGCACCGTCCAACTCCCGGCTGCCCCAGTCCACAGTGGCCCGAACCGCCTTCGACACCACCTCATGCGCCTGCGCATCCAGCAACGTGCCCAACGCCAGACCGCGCTCCGACGCCGAAGCATCCCCCGACGCCCCCGAGAACACCTCGCTGAACAGCGAATCAAAGGCGGCAGAGGAATCACCGACACTGCCGCGAACCAAAGGGGCCACCTCCACACGCACACGCAGGCCCCGCCTGCAACCGAACTCCAGCAGCAGACCAGCACTCGGCACCCGCACGGCAGGACCGGCGCCCGACCGCCGATCCCACCAGCGCGCCCACCGGCAGCACCGCGCTGATCCCCACGACCGCGCTACCGAGCCCGCGCCCCGGATCACCTACCGGATCCGCGAGGCACGACTCGATCATCGCAGTCGTGATGTTGGCACCAACATACTGAGAGGCCCGCAACAGCCGTGCAGCACCACTGTGGTCGCTCCCGGCACCGCACCGACGGTGCTCGCCCGCGTGCCCCGGGTCAGCTCGCGCGCTTCTGCGCCTTCTCGATCGCGTCGGCCAACCGGGTCAGCTCCTTGCCGATGTGCGACAGGCGCTCCGACATCACGCTGGCGTGCCCGGACAGCGGGCCGGCGTGCCCCGCGGCCCGCAGCCACTCGGTCACCCCGCCGCACCCGACGGCCATGCCCTCGACCGTCAACGAGAACCCGCGCATCACCTGCTCGATCTCCTCGACGCTGTGCGGCACAGCGGGATCGCGCAGGCGATCGCCCAGCGCGGCGGCGGCCTCGCCGACCTGCCACGCCACCTCGGCCGAATAGCCCGACTCGCCGGAATCGGCACTCCGTCTCGTCCCCGACCGCCGAGGTGGCGTGTGCCTACCCGCCTGCGTCGGCGTGTTGTCGGAATGTCCAGCGGCAGTCATAACGAACCAATCAACCCGAGACGGACACCTAGCTCCACCCCGACGCGCCAGAAGCCCCCCGACCGGTGGCGCAAGTCCACCCGTTTCCCGGTTCTCCGCAGCGCAGGAGTAGGTGCCGCGAGGTTATCGCGTAGTGGCCTCGGTTGGTGCAGGTTGGTCCGCAGGATTAATTTTGATCAACACTGAAACCATGGGAACTATCAAAATAAATGCTGTGCCAACGCGATCCCAGCGGTCGCTCAGCGCCGGAAAAGCGATTTCCTCCCCGGTTGTGGGCTGGGACGATCGCGTGGTGGAGATCGACTACCGCTGGCGGGCCGAGACCGCCGACGACGAACTCATCGCCCTGACCATCTCGCACGGCGGCACGGCCGAGCCCGGCTGGTGGGACCGGGTGCGCGCGCACAGCCTGGGCTGGGTGACCGCGCGGCTGCCCGACGAAGCGCTGATCGGTTTCGTCAACGTCGCCTGGGACGGCGGTGACCACGCCTTCCTGCTCGACACCAAGGTCCGGCCGGACCACCAGCATCGCAGCATCGGAACGGAACTCGTGCGGCGCGCGGCGGAGGCCGCCCAGCGGGCCGGCTGCACCTGGTTGCACGTCGACTTCGAGCCGCACCTGCGCGGCTTCTACTTCGACTCCTGCGGCTTCCGCCCCACGGACGCAGGCCTGATCCTCCTGGCGGATCGCTGACGCGCCGCGCCCCGGATCAGCCGGGCAGCGACGCGCCCACCCTGGACTCCCCGCTGATGGAGGTTCCCAGCAGCCGCAGCGCGGCCTCCGAAGGCGAACCCGGTTCCGCGGTGAACAAATCCAGCCGCTGATCCTGCTGGTCCGGCACCTGCAGCGCCTGGTACTCCAGCTCCAGCGGCCCGACCAGCGGATGCCGCAGCCGCTTGCAGCCGTGGGTGCAGTCGCGCACCCGCCGCCGGCCCCACAGTTCCGCGAACTCGGGGCTCTTCATCGAAAGCTCCCCGACCAACGCCGCGATCAGCGGTTCATCCGGGTAGCGGCCGGCGACCAACCGCAGGTAGGCGACGTGCCCACGCGCCTCATCGGTCCACTGCGGATAGAGCTCGCAGGTGTGCGGATCGAGGAACAGCATGCGCGACAGGCTCGGCCGGTCCGCCGTCCGGTTCGGGCTGCCGGAGTCCAGGTGCCCCGCCAGCAACGCGTGCCCGAGCCGGTTCCAGGCCAGCACGTCGTTGCGGCGGCCGATCACCAGCGCGGGCACCGCGTCCATCGAGCCCAGCAGGTGCCGCATCCGCGGCCGCACCGACTCCGGTCGCGGCGCCCGCCGCTTCGCGCGCACCGGCCGCGCCAGGTTCCGCAGGTGCACCTGCTCGGTGTCGTCCAGGCGCAACGCGCGCGCGATCGCGTCGAGCACCTCTGCCGAGACGTTGCGGCTCTGCCCCTGCTCCAAGCGCGTGTAGTACGCGACGCTCACGCCCGCCAGCTGCGCCAGCTCCTCGCGGCGCAGGCCTGGGACCCGCCGCCGCATCCCGTAGGACACCAGGCCCACGTCCTCGGGTTTCAGCCGCGCCCGCCTCGACCGCAGGAAGGCCCCGAGCTCACCATCGTCCACATCGGCCAGTCTGCCCGACCCGCGGCACCGCAACCTGACCCTGCCAGGGGTACGCACCGCACTCCTACGAAACGGCGAGGCCTGGGTAACCCCGCCACCGCGACCGAGGCTTGCCGGGTCAACACCAACCGGCACGAAAGGCCGTCGCCATGCCCCTGGCCCTGCTCGCCCTGGCCATCAGCGCGTTCGGGATCGGCACCACCGAATTCATCACCAACCGCCTGCTGCCCGACCTCGCCGCGGCGTTCGGCGTGTCCATCCCCACCGCGGGCCTGCTCACCTCCGGCTACGCCCTCGCCCCCACCTACGGCGTGCTGATGGCCGGACGGGTCGTGTCCGCGCTAGCCCACGGCGCGTTCTTCGGTGTCGGCTCCGTCGTGGCCGCCGGCCTGGTCGACGCCCGCAAGAAGGCCAGCGCGATTGCGCTGATGTTCACCGGGCTGACGCTGGCCAATGTCCTCGGCATGCCGATGGGCACCCTGCTCGGCCAGCAGTTCGGCTGGCGCTCGGCGTTCTGGGGCGTGACCGCGCTCGGTGTCGTCGGCCTGATCGGCATCGCCGCCCTGGTGCCCCACCAACCCGCCGAACCGGGCAGCGGCCTGCGCGGCGAACTCGCCGCCTTCCGCCGCCCGCAGGTGTGGCTGGCGCTGGCTGTCACCGCGATCGGCTTCAGCGGCCTGCTCACCTCGTTCACCTACGTCGCCCCGATGCTGACCGACGTGGCGGGCTTCTCCCCCGCAAGCATCGCCTGGCTGCTGGCGATCTACGGAGCCGGGCTGGTCGTAGGCACCTACCTCGGTGGCAAGGCCGCCGACCGGGCGCTGCTGCCCACGATCTTCACGCTCCTGGCCGCACTGGCTGCCGTCCTAGCGCTGTTCCCCGCGACACTGCACCACCCTGTCGCGGCCGTGGTCGCGCTGTTCGTGCTGGGCGCGGTCGGATTCGGCACGATCCCGCCCCTGCAGATGCGCGTGATGCAGCTGGCCGGCGGCGCGGCGACGCTCGTCTCGGCCGCCAACATCACCGCGTTCAACCTCGGCGCCGCCGCCGGAGCGTGGCTCGGCGGACTCGCCATCGACGCCGGCTTCGGCTACGCCTCCCCCAACTGGGTCGGAGCCGGGCTGACCGCGGCAGGCCTGGTCCTCGCCATCGCCACCGCAGACCTGCGCCGCACCAACAGGCGTCCCGCATCCGCGGACCGCGCCCCGGCCCACCACTGACCACAAAGGACACCAACGTGCCGACCACCACCATCGGAAGCAGCACCGTCGACTACCGCAGCACCGGCTCCGGTCCCGGGCTGCTGCTCATCCACGGCACCGGAGCCGACGCCGAGAGCAACTGGACCGAGCTGATCAACAGCGTCGCCGCCCGCTTCACCGCCGTCGCGGTCAACCTTCCCGGATCAGGCCGCACCCCGGCTTCACCCGAGCCCCTCGACATCGTCACCCTCGCCGACCAGGCCGCCGCCACCGCAGCCGCGGCGGGACTAGCCGACTTCCACGTCGTGGGGCACTCGCTGGGGGCCATGATCGCCACCGCCGTCGCCACCGCCGTCGCCACCCGCCACGGGACCCGGGTGCGTTCCCTGGTGGCCCACGCGGGCTGGGCACGAAGCGGCGCGAGGGAGCAGTTCCAGTTCGGCCTGTGGGCAAGCCTGCTGCGGACCGATCCGGAGCTGCTGGCCCGGCACCTTCAGCTCACCGCCATGGGCCCGGCCACCCTCGCCGGTCGAGACGCCGACGAGTTCGAGCAGGCGGTCACCGGATTCACCGACATGCTGAGCCGACAGCAGCTGCAGCCGCTGATCGAGCTCGACGCCCACGTGGACATCCGCTCGCTGCTCGGCTCGATCACGGCGCCCTCGCTGGTCCTGGCCGGCCGCGACGACCAGATCGTGCCCGTCGCCCACCAGCACGAACTGGCCCGCGCGATTCCCGGCGCGGTCTACCGGGAGCTGCCCGGTGGACACGGTCTGCCGTTCGAGGACCCGGCCGTCTTCACCGCGGCCATCGCCGACTGGTTGGACGGCCAGGAATCCGCGACTTCCGAGGCGAGGCGTTGATCAGCGGCGGCTGACAGGCTTCCCCGGCGCGCCGGGGAAGCCACTGCCCACAATGGACGATCAGCGGTTTCCCCGGTCAGGCGCGGGCGGTCGCCGCGACGCCGAACCACCGCTCGGCGGCGGTCTGGAGCGCATCCAGCTCGGTGGCATCCGGACAGAGTGATGCCGATGCCCACGCCACGTAGCAGTCCGGCCGGAGGAGCAGGGCGGTGGCGCCGATGTCGGCTCCGTCGAGCCGCCCGCGGATCACGTCCGCCTGGTCGTGGTGCCCGGCGAGCGTTCCCGGCGATCCGTCCTCGGTCAGGTCGATCAGCAGCGGGCGCGCGCTGCGGGTCAGCTCCGCCAGCCGCACCGGCCCGGTTTCGGTGTGCAGCGCAAGTTCCGGGGCGCACCGGCCGATGAGCGGGTGGAGGCCGGCGGCGGCTCCCATGTCGTAGCGGACGTCGGCGCCGGCGGTGAGATCCGCGATGTGCTGGATGGTGGCGGGGATCGTCGAGCAGCTCGGTGAACAGTTCGCGCAGGGCGGTGACGTCGCTGCCCGGGGCGATCAGCGGGTCCTGCCCGGGCAACGGCGCGTATCCGAACCCGCCGTGCTCGGTGCGGTGCGGCAGGAACGGCAGGATCGCGCCGCTGCCGGGCACGTTCAGCGCGCCGGTCGTGGGATCCACCCACTCCGCGGGAACGGTGGCGTCGGCCGTCCGGTTCGTCGTCCGGTCGTAGCTGACGCCGGGAAAGCCGATGCCGGCGCGCTTGCGGACGACGCTGTGGGCACCGTCCGCGCCGACCAGGTACCGGGCCCGCAGCCGGTACGGCCCGTCCGGGCCCGTGACCTCGACCGTGACGACGTCGTCGTCCTGCGACAGGCCGGTGACCTCATGTCCCCGGCGGATGTCGGTGCCCAGCTCGACGGCCCGCTGCGCCAGGACTTCCACGATGCGGCGTTGCGGCACGGCCAGGTTGTAGACGGGGCTGTCCGCCAGCAGGCCCAGGTTCAGGCTCATCCCGGCGAACATGAAGTAGGCGGAGTTCGGCTGCGGTGGTTGCGGGCTGCCGCTGAGCCGCTCGTGCAGTCCTCGGCGGTCGACCATCTTCACCACCTGGCCGACGAGGCCGTTGGCCTTCGGCTCGTCGCTGGGCGCGGTCAGTCGCTCCAGCACGATCGGCCGCAGCCCGGCCAGGCCCAGCTCGCAGGCCAGCATCAGCCCGTTCGGGCCGCCGCCGGCGATGACGACATCGGCGATCATCGGGGATTCGCTCCGTTCGTTCGAGAGGAAAAGGGCAGGACGAATCGGCCCGGCCGCGACCGGGCCGAGCGATTCCGTCGCGTTTCAGGGAGTCGGGAGGCCCGCCGCGATCCGGGCGAGCGCCTCGCGCAGCAGCGGTACGGCGGAGCCGTGCGGGTCTTCGCGCAGCCAGTGCGTCACGGCCGTGGCGCTGCCCGCGCCGACCACCGCGGCGACCAGTTGCGGGTACAGGTCGTGCGCCACGTCGGTGCCGGTGCGTTCGGCGATGGCCTTGGCCAGTTCGTCCTGCGCGGTCGCGTTCGCCTTGAGGACCTCGCCCTGCACCGCTGGTTCGGCGAGCATGAGCCGCAGCCTGTCGATCCAGCCCGGGTCGCGGGCCTGCTGGTCGTCCGGTGCCGGCGCGAACTGGGCCTGCACCGCGCTGCCGATCGCGTCCCACAACGGTTCGGTGGCCGGTCGCGCGCGCAGCTCGTCGGCGATCCGCAGGGCGCGTTCGAGGTGGCTGGCGACGATGGCCTCGGCCTTGCCGGCGAAGTAGTTCCGGAAGGTTCGCGGGGAGACGTTCGCCGCCGCGGCGATGTCGTCCGCGGTGACGTCCTGCCATCCGCGTTCGACGACCAGGCGGATCGCCGCCCGGCTCAGCGCGAGGCGTGTTTCGCGCTTCTTGCGCTCCCTCAGCCCGATGCGGGCGTCGTCTTCGGTGGCCATGCCGACCACAGTAGCAAATCTTGCCAAATTTGCAAGATTTCCAAATTGGCATGTTTATGTCAGTCGAAGTCGTGGAGGATCTCGAAGATCTCCTCGTCGGTGGTGGCGTTGAAGTCGCGGTACCACTGCCCCACCGCGGCGAAGCCGACCGGCTGCAGCACGCACACCACCACGTCGGCTTCCGCGCGCAGCGCGGCGACCGCGTCCGGCGCCCCCACCGGGACGGCCAGCACCACGTTGCGCGGCGCCGACTCGCGCAGCATCCGCACCGCCGCGCGGGCCGTGGCCCCGGTGGCCAGCCCGTCGTCGACCAGCACCACGTCACGCCCAGCCATCGGCAGCGGTTCGCCGCGCTGGAACAACCGCTCCCGGCGCCGCGCCTCGGTCCGCTCCCGCTCGCAGGCCGCCTGCAGC
The DNA here is from genome assembly GCF_040655595.1 of Saccharopolyspora sp. NPDC050389. Lineage (NCBI taxonomy): Bacteria > Bacillati > Actinomycetota > Actinomycetes > Pseudonocardiales > Pseudonocardiaceae > Saccharopolyspora > Saccharopolyspora sp. NPDC050389. Next base: position 21,841 of record NZ_JBFAKG010000009.1, on the reverse strand, counting down.
GTCCGCTCGTCGAGGTGGAACGAGCGCACCAGCTGCGGGTCGTAGCTCGCCGGGCCGTCGGCGGTCACCGCACCGACGGCGAGCTCCGGCTGGCTCGGCGCGCCGATCTTGCGGGCCACGCAGACCCGCAGCGGCGCCTTCAGCACGCGAGCCACCTCGGCGGCCACCGGCACCCCTCCCCTGGCCAACCCGAGGACCACGGGATCGACCAGCTCCAGTCCGGTCATCCGCTGGGCCAGGACCCGGCCGGCGTGCCGGCGATCGGCGTAACCGGCGGTGGTTCGTTCCGGGAAACTCATGCGAGGCATCGCTCGCCTCCCGTCCGCCGCGCGTGCGCACGACAGCACATCGGGTAAACCACTCGCCTCGATGATGCCCGTCCGCCGCCGCTGGGCAAACCTCCTCACGTGCGAAAACCGGCCACCCGCAGCACCCGGAGCCGGTTCAGCGCGGCCGCCAGCTCGAAGCGCCGCGGCACGGCGAAGTCCCCCACGTAGCGCTCGTCGACGGCCGCGACGCCGCGCTCGGCGACGTCCGCAGCGAAAGCATCGAGCACCTCCGCGACGGTGCGGGCGCCATCCAGCACTCCGCGCCGCGCGCAGCTGACCAGCGCCAGGCCGATCCCGGTGACCTGCGCGGGGTCGACGACCTGCTCGACGCCGCGCAGTTCCACAGTGGATTCGCCCAGAGTCAGCGCGTCCACCCCGCGGGCGCGGACCTTCGGGCGTTCGGTGGGGATCGAGCGCGGATCCACCACGCGGTGGCGGGCCGGCGGGAACGCCTGGGCTTCCGAGCGGCGGCCGGTGGGCGCGGCGGCCAGCTGCTTGGCGCGCTCGGTGACGTCGCGGGCGCGGTAGGCGTCGAGCATCAGCACCTGGTCGGCGACGTCCATGTAGTCCCCGGAGCCGCCCATCACCAGCACCGTCGACACCCCGTGCGCGGCGTGCAGCGGCCGGATCAGGTCGACGAACGGCGTCAGCGGCTCGGACTCCTTGGCCACCAGCGCCTGCATCCGGGCGTCGCGGATCATCAGGTTCGTCGCCGCGGTGTCCTCGTCGACCAGCAGCACCTTCGCCCCGGCCTCCACCGCCTCCACGATCGCGGCCGCCTGCGAGGTCGAGCCGGAGGCGTTGTCGGTGGAGAAGTCGGTGGTGTCGGCGCCGGTGGGCAGGTGGCTGACGAACGGGCTGACGTCCACGCGGTGCACCCGCCGCCCGTCCTCGGCGCGCACCTTGACGGTGTCCTCGCGGCACACCACCAGTTCCCGGCCGTCGCCGGGAACGTGGTCGTAGACGCCGAACTCCAGCGCGCGCAGCAGCGTGGACTTGCCGTGGAACCCGCCGCCGACGATCAGGGTGATCCCCTCGGGCACTCCCATGCCGCGCACCCGGCCCCGATTGGGCAGCTCCACCTCGACGCGCAGCGACTCCGGCGAGGCGAACGGCACCCCGTCGGTCAGCGGCCGCTCGTCGACGCCGCTGCGCCGGGGCAGCATCGCGCCGTCGGCGACGAACGCCACCAAGCCCAGCTCCGGCAGCATCCGGCGCAGCGCGTCGGTGTCCTCAATGGAGTCCACGAACTCCCGCAGCCGCCGCTGGTCGGCCGTCGCCCAGCGCAGCGCGGCCTCCACCACGTCGGGCAGCTCGTCGCACAACGCCTGCTCCGCCTGCCTGCCGTCGATGGTCCGGCCGCGCCCCGGCAGGTCGATGCCGAGGCGCAGCACCACCGTTGCGCCGACGATCTGGCAGGCGCTGCGATCCAGCACCTCCTGCCGGCCGGCGTCGACCCGCAACCGGCTGTCGCCGAGCCTGCGGTGCGCCGCTCGCACCAGGTATCCGGCCAGCGCCCGCGCGCGCACCGGCGTCGACCACAACTGCTCGGGGAAACCCGCGACCGCCGGATCGACCCGGACCTCGCAGCGGCTGGCCGGCGCGAACGGGTCCGGCTGCACGCGCTGGATCTCCAGGGTGAACCCGCCGAAGGACCAGCGGCCGCTCAAGGACTTGTAGCGGCCGTAGCTCGCGCCGTGCATGGCGCGCAGTTCCTGCCCCAGCGCTTGCTCGTCGCCGCGATCACCGCGGGGCCGCTCGTCGCGCCGGCGATCACCCGGCCCCCGATCCCTGTACCGCCCCGCTCCGGGACCGCCCGTTCGCTGTGCCATGCCCGAGACCTACCGGACGGGCCGCCGATTCTCCAATCGGGAGACCTGGATCACTCCGGATGCCACCACAGTGGACGCACGCAGTGTCCACATGGGGCAAATCCGGCGAAACGCCGTGCCGGGACCCAGCGGGCCCGCAAACTGCGGGTTATTCTCCCAACGCGCAAGATCCGCTACCCCACCCGGTCCGACACCTCGGACTCTCGGTCCCACTCGACGACGATGCCTGTTTTGGTGAGGAGGCGAGTGCAGTGCTCTGCAAATCCCGCGGTCCGGTCGGCAGCCGCAATCGGCGACGCCTGGCCCGCAACGTTTCCCGCCGTCCACGTAGGACCGCGGCCCTTCTCGCGGCGATGATCGCCGCAGCGGCGCTGGCCGGTGGCACGGCCCACGCCGAGCAGTCGCCCACCACGCCGCGGCTGAGCCCCGAAGATCCCAACGGCGCGTGGGCGGGCTACAGCGTGGAAGGCGGCCGCGACGCCCAACCGCGTTACCTCCCCGCCGGTGCGGTGTCCGGAATGGACGTCAGCGGCCATCAGGGCGACGTCGACTGGCCCCGGGCCTGGGCCGACGGCGCCCGGTTCGCCTACGTCAAGGCCACCGAGGGCACCGGTTTCCGCAATGCCCGCTTCGCCCAGCAGTACGACGGTTCCCACGACGTCGGCATGACCCGCGGCTCCTACCACTTCGGGCTGCCGGACCGCTCCAACGGCCACGACCAGGCCAACTTCTTCGTCGACAACGGCGGTGGCTGGCACCGCGACGGGCGCACCCTGCCCGGGGCGCTGGACATCGAGTACAACCCCTACGGCGAGGCCTGCTACGGCCTGGACCCGGCCGCGATGTCGCGGTGGATCGCCGACTTCAGCAACACCTACCACGGCCGGACCGGGCGCTTCCCGGTCATCTACACCACGACCAACTGGTGGAACCGCTGCACCGCGTCCAACCCGGACTTCGCCCCGAACAACCCGCTGTGGATCGCCCGCTACGGGTCCGACCTCGGCGCGCTGCCGGCCGGCTGGAACTACCAGACCATCTGGCAGCACAACGACAAGGGCACCTTCCCCGGTGGGCAGGACACCTTCAACGGCAGCAGCAAGCAGCTCAAGCGATTCATCTCCTGACCGTCCCTCCCAACGGCGATGCGGGCCGCTCCGGACTTCCGGAGCGGCCCGCATCGTTCGTCGCGCGGTCTACTTGTTGAGCAGGTCCGGCGGGATGGGTTGGTCGTTGGCGATCGCGTCGAACATGCGGCCGGCGTCCTTGGAGTCCCAGACGATCACCGAGCCACCGTCGGAGTCCCTGCCGAAGCGCCCGAACGGGGCACTGGTGGTCACGCCCTCCCCGCCGCTGATGTCGCCCATCGCCAGCCCCAGCGACGCCAGGTGCCACAGGTGGTCGCTGTCGTTGACCACGAACGTTCCGCTCGCGCTGGAGGCCAGCGGGAACAGCCGGAACGGGTTGAACAGCGTCGACGGGCTGGTCGCCTTGTTGACCAGGGCGCCCAGCAGTTTGCGCTGGTTCTCCGCCCGCTCCAGGTCACCGCCCTTGAGCGAGTAGCGCGCCCGTACGAAGGCCAGCGCCTGCGGGCCGTCCAGCTCCTGGCAGCCGGCCGGCAGGTGCGCGTTGGCCATCTCGTCGTCCATCGGCTTGTCCAGGCAGATCTCGACCCCGCCGACGGCGTTGACCAGGTCGGCGAACCCGCCGAAGCCGATTTCCGCGTAGTGGTCGATGTGCACCCCGGTGGCCTTCTCCACGGTCTCGGCCAGCAGCTGCGGCCCGCCGAAGGAGAACGCCGCGTTGAGCTTGGTCTTGCCGTGCCCCGGGATTTCCACGTACGAGTCGCGAGGCAGGCTGATCAGCGCCGGCTGGCCGCCGCCGCTGGGGATGTGCACCAGCATCACGCTGTCGGTGCGCTGCCCGCCGGCGTCGCCGGCCGACAGTTCTTCGCGCTGCGCCTCATCGAGGCCTTCACGGCTGTCGGAGCCGACCAGCAGCCAGTTGGAGCCGGACGAGTCCGGGGCCTGGCCGCCGAACGACAGCGCGTCGGTGCGCTGCAGCATGCTGTCGAAGTAGATCACCAGGCCGCCCAGCAGCAGCACCAGCACCACCAGCGTGATGCCGATGCGCCGGCCCCACCGCTTCTGCTTGCGCCGCGGCGGCAGCGGTGGCGGTTCGTCGTCCACCGGCCGCCGGGGACCTCGATGCGGCGGAGGCGGCGGACGCCGTCCCGGCGGCGGCCCGCTCGGGGCGCCCCGGTAGTAGTCGTACCTCTCGCCGCCGCTTTGCGGCCTCCGGCTCCTCGGCGGTTGCCCCGCCGACCAGTCGCTCATGCACACACCCGCGTCGGTCCGATCCGGCGCGCCCCGCACGCGCCGGTTTGGCGTGAAGCATCGCAGACGACCGCAGGGGAATCACCCACCGCTACCGAACGGTGATCGGAGACCACTCGTTTCGGCTGGTGGTGGGCGTGAGCGCGACCTCACACCCACCACAGCCGGGGTGGTCAGCCGTTGACGGCGTCGCGCACCGATTCCGCCCACAGCCCGACGGCGTCGTCGACCTGTTCGGCGGTGACGATCAGCGGCGGGATCATCCGCACCACGTTGCCGTGCGGGCCGCAGGTAAGCAGCAGCAGCCCGCGCTGGGCGGCGGCCTGGTGCGCGCGGGTGGCCGTCGCGGTGTCCGGTGCGCCCTCGGGAGTGCTGAACTCGTTGCCGAGCATCAGGCCCAGCCCGCGCACGTCGCCGATCACCGGGTGTTCGGCGGCGACCTTGCGCAGGCCTTCCTGCAGCCGGGCGCCCTGTTCGGCGGCGTTTTCGACGAGCTGCTCGTCCCGCACCACGTCGAGGGTGGCCAGCGCCGCCGCGGCGGCCACCGCGTTGCCGCCGTAGGTGCCGCCCTGCGAGCCGGGCCAGGCCTGGCTCATCAGCGCCTCCGACGCGGCGATGGCCGACAGCGGGAAGCCGCTGGCCAGGCCCTTGGCGGTGATCAGGATGTCGGGGCGGATGCCAGCGTGGTCGTGGCCCCAGAACCGGCCGGTGCGCCCGACGCCGGTCTGCACCTCGTCGACGATCAGCAGGATGCCGTGCCGGTCGGCGCGTTCCCGCAGGCCGGCGAGGAACTCCGGCGGCGCGGGGATGTAGCCGCCCTCGCCGAGCACCGGTTCGATGATGATCGCGGCGGTGTCGCGCGGGGAGCTGACGGTGACCAGCAGCTGGTCGAACTCGGCCAGCGCGTAGCGCACCGCGTCGGCCTCGCTGCAGCGGTGCCGGTAGGCCTCGGGGAACGGGGTGAACACGACGCCGGGCATCATCGGGCCGATCCCGGCCCGCACCTTCACCCCGGAGCTGGTGAGCGCGCCGGCGCCCATCGTGCGCCCGTGGAAGCCACCCTGGAAGGCGACGATGTTCTGCCGTCCGGTGGCCTGGCGGGCCAGCCGGACCGAGGCCTCCACCGCTTCGCTGCCGGAGTTGACGTAGAACAGCCGGTCCAGGCCGTCCGGCAGCACTTCGCCGAGGCGTTCGGTCAGCCGCAGCAGGGGCCGGTGCATGACGGTCGTGTACTGGCCGTGGATGAGGGTACCCACCTGGCGCTGGGCTGCCTCGACCACGCGCGGGTGGCAGTGTCCCGTGCTGGTGACCCCGATCCCGGCGGTGAAGTCCAGGTAGCGGCGATCCTGCTCGTCGTAGAGGTAGACGCCTTCACCGCGGGCGGCCAGGACCGGCGTGGCCTGCTTCAGCACCGGCGAGAGCTCAGCCATGATCGACTCCAAGCTTAGAGACGTGCAGAATGTAGGATTGTTGACAATCTCCGCTGACATGCAACCATCACCGAGCGTCGCTGTCCACTACCCGAGGCAGAAGGGTTCGCCGTTGCCATGACGATCTCAACCGAACAGCACCCACGAGAGGCCGCCGTCGTCGACGCCGCGCCCAAGCAACTGCTCATCGGCGGCAAATGGCGCGACGCCGACGGAGACCGCAGCTTCGAGGTCGAAGATCCCTCCACCGGCCGGGCGCTGTGCTCGGTCGCCGACGCCTCCCCGCACGACGGGCTGGCGGCGCTGGCGGCCGCGGCCGACGCCCAGCCGCAGTGGGCCAAGCACCCGCCCCGCGAGCGCGGCGAGATCCTGCGCCGAGCCTTCGAGCTGATCATGCAGCGGCACGAGGACCTCGCGCTGCTGATGACGCTGGAGATGGGCAAGCCGCTGACCGAGTCGCGCGCCGAGGTCACCTACGCGGCGGAGTTCTTCCGCTGGTTCTCCGAGGAGGCCGTGCGCATCGGCGGCGACTACGCGGTGGCGCCCAACGGCAGCGGCCGGTTCCTGGTGATGCGCCAGCCGGTCGGCCCGGCGCTGCTGATCACCCCGTGGAACTTCCCGATGGCGATGGGCACCCGCAAGATCGGCCCGGCCATCGCCGCGGGCTGCACCTCGGTGATCAAGCCGGCGCACCAGACGCCGCTGTCGATGCTGGCGCTGGCCGAGATCCTCATCGAGGCCGGGCTGCCCGACGGCGTCCTCAACGTGGTCACCTCGCGCAGCGCGGGCAAGCTGATGGAGCCGATGATCCGCGACGGCCGCGCCCGCAAGCTGTCGTTCACCGGTTCCACCGCGGTGGGCCGCAAACTCATCGAGCAGTCCGCCGACCAGGTGCTCAAGGTGTCGCTGGAGCTGGGCGGCAACGCGCCGTTCCTGGTCTTCCCCGACGCCGACCTGGACGCCGCGGTCGACGGCGCGATGCTGGCCAAGATGCGCAACATCGGCGAGGCCTGCACGGCGGCCAACCGGTTCTACGTGCACGCCGACGTCGCCGCGGAGTTCTCCCGGCGGCTGGCCGAGCGGATGAGCGGCCTGCGGGTGGGCCGCGGCGTCACCGACGAGGTCCAGGTGGGCCCGCTGATCGACGACACACAGCTGGGCAAGGTCACCGAACTGGTCGCCGACGCCGTGCAGCTCGGCGCCGAGGTCGTCACCGGCGGCGCCGGCCGCGACGGCGACGGCTACTTCTACCAGCCGACCGTGCTGACGAACGTGCCGGTGGAGGCCCGGATGGGCCGGGAGGAGATCTTCGGGCCGGTCGCGCCGATCACCACCTTCACCGACGAGCAGGCCGCCGTCGCCCAGGCCAACGACACCGAGTACGGCCTGGTCAGCTACCTCTACACCCGCGATCTGCAGCGCGGCCTGCGTGTGTCGGAGGCGCTGGAGAGCGGCATGGTCGGCCTCAACCAGGGCATCGTGTCCAACCCGGCGGCGCCCTTCGGCGGCGTGAAGCACTCCGGGCTGGGGCGCGAAGGCGGCAAGTTCGGCATCGACGAGTTCCTGGAAACCAAGTACGTCGCCGTCGGCGGCCTCTGAGCAAGGATGCGGGGCGGGTTTCCTCCGTCGTGGAGGAGACCCGCCCCGCATCATGTGCGTCAGTTCTCCATAGAACCGTTGAGGCGCTCCAGCGCGTCGGTCATGTGCCCCGTCAACCGCTCCAGCAGCAACTGCTCGTCGCCCAGCTCGATCGCGTCGACGAGCCCCTTGTGCTCGTCGACCAACGCCTGCACGTCCGCGTGGTACTTGTCCTGCAACGCAGTCAGGCACATCCGCTTCTCCACCAGCAGCGTCTGCGCCATCCGCTGCAGCCGGGGGCTGCCCGACACCCGCACCAGCGTCTCGTGGAACTCCTGGTCGGCGTCGGCCAGCTCGATCGAGTCGCCCTTGCCCGCCGCGGCGACCATCCGGCTCTGCGCCGCGGTCAGCTCCGCCACCGCCTCCACCCGGTGGTGGCGGACGATCTGCTCGCACGCGGCGCGCTCCACCGCCAGCCGGGCCAGGTAGATGTCGTGGACGTCCTCGGCGTCCAGCGTCATCACGAACAACCCGCGGTGCGGCTCACTGCGCAGCAACCCTTCGGCGACCAGCCGCTGCATGGCCTCCCGCAGCGGCCCCCGGCTGACGCCCAGCCGCGCGGCGAGTTCGGCTTCGCCGAGCTGACTGCCCGGCGGCAGCGACCCGTACATGATCGCCGCCCGCAGCTGGTCGGCCACGATCGCCGCGGTCGACTTGCGCTGCACCGGCTCTAACTCACCCGGCTGCTGGTTCTGCTCGTGGGTCCCGAGCACCTGACACCATCTCCTCATTCCGGGGAGGCATCGCGCTCCCCTCCTGCTCCCTCGCGGAACAGCTTTCCCAATCCGTCGTGCGCCGCGCGATCACCGGCCAGCCGCAGCGCCTCCCAGGCGCTGACCTGGTTGGCGGTGAGCACCGGTTTGCCGAGCCGGTCTTCCAGCTCGCCCAGCCACGACGCGGTGTGCAGCGCGGTGTCCGGCATCAGCAGCGCATCGGCCCGGTCGTCGTCGTTGGCCGCGGCGAACTCCAGCACCTCGTCGCGCCCGAGCGTGCCCACCTCGGCGGCGGTGATGATGCCCCGACTGGACAACCGCACCACCTCCAGCCCGGCGGCCTGCAGGAACTCCACGAACCTCGCGGCCACGTCGTCCGGGTAGGTCGCGGCCACCGCCACCCGCCGCAGGCCCAAAGCCGCCGCGGCGTGCACGAACGCGAACGACGTGCTGGAGGTCGGCAGCCCCGTAACGGCCTGCAGCTTCTCCACCTGCTCCCGCGCGCCCTGCGGGCCGAAGACGAAGCTGCCGCTGGTGCACGCCCAGATCACCGACTGCACGCCGTGATCCAGAAGCTGCCGCGCACCGTCGGCGAGCACGTCGTCCGAGCCGATGTCCAGCAGCGCGTCGACCCGATGCGCGTCCTCACGCATCAAGGTGTGCACCAGAGGCAGCCCTATACCACCACCGAGCAGCCCTTCGAGAGCGGGGTAGTCGTCCTCGGCGCTGTAGCCGGGGTAGAGAATTCCTGCGGTGTACGGCACCGGTAGCTCCATCCTTCGTCGACATCGTTTCCGTCACCACCGCTGCGGATCCGCCGACGCCAACACCGCACAACCGGTCGATTGTTGACAATGTTACCGCAGGGTCCGCCGCGGCTAACCCGATCTTGATGCGATCGTCACGCGGCCGGCGCGTCCACCACCTGCATCAGCCGCTGTTCCGGGGCCACCGCCTGCAGCCCCATCTCGCGCAGCGCCGCCCAGATCGTGACCTGGTTGGCCGTCAGCACCGGCTTGCCCAGCTCCTGTTCCAGCGGCCCGATGATGTCGTAGGTCGGCAGGTTGGTGCAGCTGATGAACATCGCCTCGGCCTCCGGCCGGTCGGCCGAGCGCACGATGTCCACCACCTGCCGGTAGTTGACCTTCCAGATCTGGCCGAGCAGGCCCAGGCCGACGCTGGTGACCACGTCGATGCCGTGCTCGTCGAGGAAGCCGTGCAACCGCTCGGTCACGCTCTCCACGTACGGCGTGGCGATCGAGATCCGGCCGGCGCCCAGCATCTGCAGGGCCTGCACCAGCGCGCCGGAGGCGGTGACCGCGGCAGGCGCACCGGCCTGCCGCATCACCTCCACCAGCGCCCGCTCCCCCGTCGCCCCGTTGACGAAGCTGCCGGAGGTGCACGCGTAGGCGACCACCTCCGGCTCCGGGACCAGCAGGTCACGGGTCGCGCCGTGCACCGCCGCCTCGTCGCTGACCAGGCTGGCCTGCTCGACGGTCACCGGCACCGGCACGAACGCCGTTCGCGTCAGATACAGCGAGATGCCCGCTGGGGTCCACCGCCACAGCTCGCGGTCCAGCGCCAGGTCGAACGGGGCGATCACTCCCACGCCGCGTTGCGGCTCCGGGCCCGATACCGCCCCGAGGAAGTCAGGCGGCATTTGTTCCCCCGTCAACCGTCGTAGCGGTCGTAGCGGAGGGTCTCGCCGATGCTGCCGGACCGCCAGACGTCGTTGCACGCCTCGGCCATCCGGTCCAGCCCCTCCACGATGGTGGCGTAGACGTTGCCCGGCACCCAGCCCACGTCTCCGTTGAGCAGCAGGTTGTTCCGCCCGTAGAAGATCGCCAGGTCGATCACGCCTGGCAGCTCGTGGATGTTCTTCTCCTCCTTGAACTGGCGGTCGAGCATGCCGCCGGGGAAGGAGAAGTACACGACGTCGCCGGGGATCGGGGTGACCGTCGGGTTCTCCTGGCCTGGTTCCTCCGCCGCGAACCGCGGCACCATCGTGTAGATCTCGTTGCGCGCGTACTTGGCGTGGTGCACCGGCCCGACCTGGGGCAGCGCTTGCCACACGGCTTCGCAGGTGCGGGGGGCATCCTTGTCCAGCAGTTCCGCCACGCAGGACACACCGCGCTTTTCCAGCGTGATCGACAGGTACCTGGGCATCGTGATCTTCCGTTCGCAGGAGTGGGGACTGTTGGCTCATCTCCTCCGGTCCCGGCCACGCCCGGCTCGGCCGCGCGTGGTCGGGAATCGCCTCGGCTGCCGAGGGTACCCGTGGATTGTTGACAATCCTACGAACGCTTCATAGCGTGTCAATGCCTCGCGCCGAAGCGGTTTTCCCGTTCAGCGCAGGCGAAACAAACTCTTTACCCGGCGCGCCCGACGATCAGCCCCGCCCGGCCTCCACACCCCACCGCCCCTAAGGTCAGGTCATGATCCACCGCACTCCCACGGTCGTCGTCCTGCACGGCGGGACCCCACCGGCGGAAATGGCCCGCATCCAAGCCCACGCCGAGCTGCGCTACGCCACCGCCGACGAGCTGCCCACCGCGCTGCCCGGCGCCGACGCGCTGTTCGTCTGGGCCTTCCGCTCCGAGGCGATCGCCGATGCGTGGCCGCGCGCCGACGCGCTGCGCTGGATCCACGCCGCCAGCGCCGGAGTCGACCGGCTGCTGTTCCCCGCCCTGCAGGACTCCGACGTTCTGCTGACCAACTCCCGCGGCGTCTTCGACCGCCCGATGGCCGAGTACGTGCTCGCCACCGTGCTCACCTTCGCCAAAGACCTCCACACCACGCTGCGGCTGCAGGACCGCAAGCAGTGGCAGCACCGCGTGACCGAACGCATCGCAGGCAAGTCCGCGCTCGTCGCGGGCACCGGGCCGATCGGCCGGGCCATCGCCCGCCAGCTCACCGCCGCCGGGCTCACCGTGTCCGGCGCCGGGCGCGTCGGGCGCAGCGGCGACCCCGACTTCGGCGACGTGCACGCCTCCAGCGACCTCGCGCACGTCATCGGCGCCTTCGACTACATCGTGCTCGCCGCCCCGCTCACCGAGCAGACCAAGGGACTCGTCGACGCCGAGGTCCTCGCCCACTGCCGCCCCACCGCGCGCCTGATCAACGTCGGCCGCGGCGAACTCGTCGTCGAATCCGACCTCATCGCCGCCCTGCAGGCCGGGCAGCTGGCCGGCGCGGCGCTGGACGTCTTCGAAACCGAACCGCTGCCGGAGACCTCACCGCTGTGGGAGATGCCCAACGTGCTCGTCTCCCCGCACATGTCCGGCGACACCGTCGGCTGGATCGATGAACTCGTCGACCTGTTCCTCGCCAACCTGCGCAGCTACACCGACGGCACGCAGCTGCGCAACGTGGTCGACAAGCAACGGGGTTACGTCAGCGGAACGGAGCACTGATGGCAAACACGCACCCGGCCGAACGCACGGTCGCCGACCTCACCGCCACCGAACTGCTCGCCGCATACGCCGCGGGCGAACTGTCCCCGGTGGAGGCCACCGAGGCGGCGCTGCGCCGCATCGCCGACGCCGACCCGGCGGTCAACGCCTACTGCCTGGTCGACGCCGACCGCGCGATGGACCAGGCCAGGGCGTCCGAACGGCGCTGGCAGCGCGGCGAACCGGCCGGGCGGCTGGACGGCGTGCCGACCTCGATCAAGGACATCTTCCTCACCAAGCACTGGCCGACGCTGCGCGGCTCCCGAACCATCGACCCGCACCAGCAGTGGACCGCCGACGCCCCGGCCGTGGCCCGCCTGCGCGAGCACAACGCCGTGTTCGTCGGCAAGACCACCACACCGGAGCTGGCGTGGAAGGGCGTCACCGACAGCCCGCTGCAAGGCATCACCCGCAACCCGTGGGACCCCACCCGCACCGCCGGCGGATCCAGCGGCGGCGCCGCCGCTGCCGTCGCGCTGGGCATGGCGCCGCTGGCCATCGGCACCGATGGCGGCGGATCGGTGCGCATCCCCGCCTCGTTCTGCGGCATCGTCGCCCTCAAAGCCACCTACGGCCGGATCCCGCACTACCCCGCCAGCCCCTACGGCACCCTCGCCCACGCCGGACCGATGACCGCCACGGTCACCGAAACCGCGCTGATGCTCGACGTGCTGTCCGAACCGGACAGCCGCGACTGGTCCGCGCTCGAACCACCGATCGCGTCCTTCGTGGACGGACTCGACGCCGGAGTGCGCGGCCTGCGCATCGCGGTCAGCCTCGACCTCGGCTTCGGGACCCCCGTCGACCCCGACGTGGCCCGCGCGATCACCGCGGCCGCCCGCACCTTCGAAGAACTCGGCGCCGTCGTCGAGCAGGTCGATCCCGGCATCACCGATCCCGTCGAGGACTTCCACGTGCTGTGGTTCGCCGGCGCCGCCAAATCCGTCGAACACCTCACCGCCGAACAGCGCGAACTGCTCGACCCCGGGTTGCACGAGATCTGCCGCCAAGGCCTCACCTACTCCGCCCAGGACTACCTGGAAGCCACCAACACCCGGATGCTCCTGGGACAGCGCATGGGCGCCTTCCACCAGACCTACGACCTGCTGCTGACCCCGACCGTGCCGATCCCGGCATTCGAAGCGGGCCTGGAAGTCCCGCCCGGCTCCCCCCAGCCGCGCTGGACCAGCTGGACCCCGTTCACCTACCCGTTCAACATGACCCAGCAGCCGGCCATCAGCGTCCCCTGTGGACACACCACCGACGGGCTGCCGATCGGCCTGCAGATCGTCGGCCCCCGCCACTCCGACGCGAAGATCCTCCGCGCGGCCCACGCCTACGAACAAACCCAGCCCCGGCTCCGCCCGCAAACCCCCTGACCTCGATCACGTCAGCGAGAGCATGGCGGCGAAGCCCAGCGCCGTCACCAGGAGAGTGGAACAGGCAGCCAGGGCAAAGGCCTTCGGCCCATTGCGAAGCAATGCCCTGATCCGCACCCCGAATCCCAGCGCGAACAACGCACCCGCCAACAGCAGGGTGGTCAGCTGCTTCGCACCATCGAGCACCTCGACCGGCAGCACATCCACACTGCGCACCGCCACCGCGATCAGGAAACCGAGCACGAACAACGGCATGATCGGCGGCCGCTTGCCGCTGCCCGCACTGCGACGCCGGCGCTCCACCAGGCTGACCGCGGTGACCATCGGCGCCAGCAGCACCACCCTGCTCAGCTTGACCACCACCGCGACCGCCACCGCCGCACCGCCCGCCGGCGACGCGGCCGCCACCACCTGCGCCACCTCGTGCACGCTCCCACCGGCGATCCGGCCGATCTCATCGGCCGACAACCCCAGCCCGCCGGCCACCACGGGCAACGCCAGCATCGAGATCGTCCCGAACACCGTCACCATCGCGACACTCGTGGCCACGTCCTCGTCATCGCGCTCGACGACGCTTTCCATCGCCGCCACCGCCGACGCACCGCAGATCGAAAATCCCGTCGCCACCAACACCGACAACCCGCGCGGCACCCGCATCAACCGGCCGATCAGCAACGTCCCCAGAAACGTCAAACCCACGATCAGCAACACCGCCACCACGGTGCCCGCACCGAGCCCCAGCACCTGCGTCACCGACAGCTGCAAACCCAGCAGCACCACCCCGACGCGCAACAGCTTCTTCGTCGCCCACGCGATGCCCGGCCTAGCCGCCACCGGAAACCCCGGCACGTTCCCGGCCACGATGCCCAGCACCACCGCCGCGGTCAACGCGCTCACCGCCGGGACCAGCCCGGAGATCACCAAGGACACCGCGATCGCCGCGGCGGTCACCGCAAGCCCCGGCCACAACACACCGACACCGGCACCCGACTGCTTCGAGCTGAACGTCTTCGTCACCCGTCCAGACTCGCCACCGCAGCACCCTTGCAGTAGCCGTGATCCGCACAGGACGTCATAGCCAAAGTGCATGCCCGACCAGCGCAGCCGCCCACAGCCGACCGAAACCACTCGGCCACTGACCTATCCTGTGGGCATGGCCCCGCCTGACCCCGAATCGCTCCGGCTGCTGGTCCTCGTCGGCGAACTCGGCAGCATCGGAGCCGCCGCGGCCGAACTGCGCGTCAGCCAGCCCTCCGCCAGCAAACGGCTCGGCAGGCTGGAACGCCAACTCGCCCTCCCGCTGGTGGAACGCACCCGCCAAGGCTGCACGCTCACCCCCGCCGGGACCATGGTCTGCGACTGGGCCAAGCAAGTCCTCGCCCACGTCGACGGCCTGATGAACGGTGTGCGCGCCCTGCGCGCCCAGCACGAAGCCAAACTCCGCGTCGCCGCCAGCATGACCGTCGCCGAATACCTCGCGCCCCGCTGGATCAGCCGGCTCCGCGCCACCCTCCCCGACGTGCACCTGGAACTCGACGTCGCCAACTCCCTGGCCGTCGCCGAAGCCGTCCGCCACGGCCACGCCGACCTCGGCTTCATCGAAACCCCGGTACCGCCCGAAGGCGTCTCGGTCCGGTTCGTCACCCGCGACCGCATGGTCGTCGTCGCCCCACCCGAACACCCCTGGGCCCGGCTGCGCCGCCCCCTGACCGCCACCGAACTCGCCGCCACGCCGCTGATCGTGCGCGAACACGGCTCCGGCACCCGCGAAACCCTCCACCGCGCCCTCACCGAAGTCGGCGCCGAGCCCGTCACCCCGCTGCTCGAACTCCGCTCCACCACCGCGGTGCGCAACTCCGTCGTCGCCGGCGCCGGGCCCGCGGTCCTCAGCGTCCTCGCCGTCGCCACCGACCTCGTCGAACAGCGCCTCGTCGACGTCCCCGTCACGGCCCTCGACCTGCACCGACCGCTGCACGCTGTCTGGCGCGCCGGCCTCCAGCTCACCGGCTCGGCCGCCGCCCTGCTGGCCATCGCCATGCGCACCCCGGAAACCGGCACCGCTGGATGAAGGCCCGCCAACAGAGCCCGTTTTAGATGTGGTGGCGTGGATGTTGCAGGCCGGGGGTTTCGTTGACTTTGAAGCGGCGCCAGCTGCTTAGCCCACCTACGCAACTCGCACCGCCGCGGGTTCTCAGGCAGCGCCCACCCTGCCGGGGTTCTTGGCGAGGACAGCCCCGAAGCCACGTATTGGACATACACAAATCGGGGATCCCACAGTCCAGACGGCGGCCGTAACTCCCGCAGGGGGCCGCCACCCGCACCGCTACGCGAAACGAGTCCTCAACAGGCCCTACTCCTCGTCCCAGGCCGACATCACGTGCTTGATCCGGCTGTACTCCTCCAGCCCGTAGCGACCGAAATCCCGCGCCGACGCCGAATGCTTGAACCCGCTGTGCGGCATCTCCGCCACGAACGGATGGTGCGTGTTGATCCACACCGTCCCGGCCTGCATCCGCCGCGACACCCGCATCGCCCGCGCATGATCACGCGTCCAGATGCTCGACACCAGCCCGTAGCGCACCCCGTTGGCCAGCTCCACGGCCTCCTGCTCGCTGCCGAAGCGCTGCACCGTCAGCACCGGCCCGAGCACCTCGTTCTGCACCAACTCGTCGTCCTGCTCCACCCCGGCGACCACCGTCGCCTCGTGGAAGAAGCCCCGCTCCCCCTTGCGCCGCCCACCCGCGACGATCCGCGCGTGCTCCGGCAGCCGCTCCAGATGCGCCTGCACCAACTCCAACTGCCCCAGGCTGTTCAACGGCCCGAACGCCGCATCCGGATCCTGCGGCGGCCCCGGCCGCATCGCCCCGGCCCACTCCGCCAACGCCGCCACCAGCTCGTCGAACACCGCCGGCCCAGCCAACACCCGGCTCGCCGCCGTGCAGCTCTGCCCCGCGTTCCCGAAGGCCGCCAGGGCGATCCGCCGCGCCGCCCGCGGCACGTCCGCATCGTCGAACACCACCGCAGGCGCCTTCCCGCCCAGCTGCAGGTGCGCCCGCTTGAGATCGGCCGCCACCGAACCCGCGACCTCCATCCCGGACCGCACCGTGCCGGTGATCGAGAACATCCCGGGCACCTCGTGCGCCACCATCGCCCGGCCGCTGTCACGATCGCCGCAGATCACGTTCAACGTCCCGGCAGGCAGGAAGCCGCCCGCGATCTCCGCCAGCAACGCCATGCTCACCGGCGTCGTCTCGGCGGGCTTGAGCACCACCGTGTTGCCGGCCGCCAACGCCGGCGCGAACTTCGCCACGGCCAGCAACAACGGATGCGTCCACGACGTGACCTGCGCGCACACCCCGATCGGCTCCCGCCGAGAGAACGACGTGTGCCCCGGCTGGTACTCGCCGCCGACCCCGTCCTCCTGCACCCGCGCCGCCCCGGCGTAGAAGCGGATCAGGTCCACCGCCAACGGCAGCTCGTCATCGCGCACCACCGACCAGGGCTTGCCGGTGTTGCGGCACTCCGCCACCACCAGCTCGTCGGCCCGCTCCTCGACGGCGTCGGCGACGTCCAGCAGCACCTGCTGCCGCTGCCGCGGCGTCGTCTGCGACCAGGATTCGAACGCCGATGAGGCGGCCGCCATCACCGCGTCCACATCCATCCAACGCGTCAACGGAGCAGTGCCGTATTCCTCGCCGGTGCTCGGATCCACCAGCGGCAGCGTCTCTCCGGCCAAGGTGTCGGCGGGCTCGCCGCCGACGAAGTTGTGCAGTTCCAGAGCCGTGGTCAACAAGGCCTCCATAGCTGAGCCGACCGTCGTCGGCCGGCCGGTGCCACGTCCGCCCACCGACCCTAGCCGCCCAGCCGGGTCTGTGAAGGCGGCTCGCCGAGTCAGTCCGTCTTCACCGGCCGCCGCAACCACTGCGCCAGGGTGCCCACCGCCATCAGCACCAGCACCGGCGCGAACGCCCAGCGGTACGCCTGCCCCGCAGGCAGCTGCGATACCGCCTGCAGCACCGCGCCCACCAGCAGCTGGATCAGCACGGCCGCCGAGAACCCGCCCATGTTGACCACTCCCGAGGCGGTTCCGGAGCGCTGCGCCGCGTTGGCCATCCGCGCCCCGTCGAAGGCCAGCATGGCCCCGCCACCACCGGCACCGACGAGCACCAGCGCCACCACCAGCACCGGCATCGGCAACGTCCCGGGCCAGCCGACCAGCACCGCCCACACCAGCACCACGACGGCGGACAGGCCGAGGGTGAACCGGTCGCGCCGCTGTGGCCGGCCGGAGATGTACTGGCCCGCGAACCACGAGCCCGCGATGAACCCGAACACGCTGAGCATCAGCAGCGAACCGACCTCGGCCTGGCCGTGCCCCTGCGACTTCGTCAGCCACGGCCCGCCCCACAGCGTCGTCACCGCCAGGAACTGCGACATCAGCACGAAGTGCACCCAGTAGGAGTGCTTGGTGCCGCGTTGCGCGACCACGTGGCGCAACGTGTGCATGATCCGCTCCGGCGACTCCGGCGCATCGTGCTCCGGCCGGACGTTCGCGGGCTGGTCCCGGATCGCCAGCCCCGCGACCACCGCCAGCACGACCGTCAGCCCAGCCGCGCCGAGGAAGGTCGGCACCCAGCCCAGGCTGTGCAGCGCCAGGCCCAGCGGCAACGTCGAGACGACCTGCCCCAGGCCACCCGCCAGCCCGGTGAGGGCCGCGACCTTGCCGAACCGGTGCGGCGGGAACCAGTGCGCGGCCAGCCGCAGCACGTTGGTGAACATGAACGCGTCACCGAAGCCGATGAGCATGCGACCGGCGATCCCGCCGACGATCGACCCGGTGAGCGCGAACACCGCCGACCCGACGGCCATCGCGACCATGCCCCCGGTGATCACCTTCCGCGGCCCGAGCCGGTCGGCCAGCAGCCCCGAAGGCACCTGCAGGACCAGGTAGACACCGAGCTGCAGCGCGGAGAACAGCGCCAGGACCGCGGGCCCGGTTTCGAAGCGTTGCAACGCTTCCGGCGCCGCCACGCCGAGGCTGGCCCGGTGGAACAGCGCCGCGCAGTAGCAGAGCGCGCCGACTCCCCACACCAGCCACGCCACCCTCGACGAACTGGGGCGATCACCCTGCCTCCCGACGGGTGGCGCGGTCATGACGGTCTCGGACACCGGAAACTCCTCCCCTGGAAAATCTTGTATTCACCATAGATACAAGTTGGGTGGAAGTACGATGACCTCGTGTCGAGCGCAACACCACGCGAAGCCGTGTCCTCCGCCACTGCCGCCGCACCCGAGCCCCCCGCCGCGGACCGCGCGTACCACCACGTCAAGGCCGGGCTGCTGGACGGCAGCTACCCCGACGGCGAGCTGCTGTCCGAGGGTGAAGTGGCGACCGCGCTGCAGATGTCGCGCACCCCGGTGCGGGAGGCGTTCCTGCGTCTGCAGACCGAAGGGTTCCTGCGGCTGTACCCGAAACGCGGCGCACTGGTCGTGCCGGTGACCCCCACCGAGGCACGAGCCGTCGTCGAAGCCCGGCTGGCGCTGGAGAGCTTCGCCATCGACAAGCTCGCCATGCAGGGCCGCGAGGCGATGACCGCAGTCGGCGAGCAACTCGCCACGCACCCTGCCTGCGACGCCACCGAGCTCAGCGACGCCGAGATGCACGAGACCGACCGCGCGTTCCACGCGACCCTGGTCGCCTCGGCCGGAAACCCCGTGGTCGCCGACCTCTACAACGCCCTGCGCGACAAGCAGATGCGGATCACCGCCATGGCCCGCACCCACGCCGTGCGCCCCCGCATCACGCAGCAGCACGCGCACCTCGCGGCCGCGCTCCGCGACGGCGACCCCGAGCTGGCCAAGGCCCGGCTGCGCGAGCACCTCCTGAGCACGGTCCGCGCCTTCGGCGTGGCCGGCGGCCCCTACCTCGACCCGGATTCGGACGTCTGAGGCGGATTCTTAGTCGGTGAGCTAATGTGCTTAGCCTCCATCCGGAGGATTAATTTCGGTCAACACTGAAATGATTATGGTTGTAAAAATATTTCGCCAGGCTGGGCCGAGTCGGAGCCCAGCCTGGCGGCCCCGTGCTACGCCACGCAGAACTCGTTGCCTTCGGGGTCCTGCATAATCCACCAGTGCCCGGCGGGCCCCTGGTCGACCTCGCGGACGCGGGTCGCCCCCAGCTCCTCCAGCCGGGCCACCAATTCCTCGCGGCCGCCTGGCTCGCTGTGGACGTCGACGTGCAGGCGGTTCTTGCAGGACTTGCTCTCGGGCACGTCCTGGAAGAGCAGTCGCCGGCCGCGGCCGACGCCACTGGTCTCGTCGAACGAGTCCTCCGGGTGGCGGACCGCGGCGTAGCCGCGGAAGTTCTTGCGGCCGCGGTGCTCGACGACCGCCTCCTCGCCGATGTGACCGGCGGCCAGCAGCTGCTCGATGAGCGCGCTGGGGTCTTCCACCTCGTAATCCAGGGCCGCGGCCCAGAAATCCGCGAGGACGGGTGCGTTCGTGCTGTCGATGACCAGCTTCCAGCTCAATGCCATGTAACTAGTTATATCGGTTACAGGGATTGCGCTGCAACCGAGCAGCGCTCCCCTACCGGTGCTCGTTGCCCGCCGCGTCGGCGTAGCGGCGGGCCAGGTGCGCGAAGGCGTCTTTGAGCTCGACCGGGCCGATGACCTCGATGTCCGCGTCGAACCTGCCGATGGTGGCGGCCAGGCCGGGCCATGACCAGGAGCCCAGGACGAGCCGGCAGCGGTTCGGGCCGAGCTCCTCGACGACTCCGTCGCGGACGTAGGGAGACACCGCGGCAGCGGGCACGTCGAGGATCACCTCGCCGCGGCAAGGCCAGTCGCCGGAGCCGTCGAAGCCCCGGAACCTGCCGGCCACGAAAGCCGCCACGTCGCCTCCGGGCAGTTCGCGCGGCGTGAAGCGGGGGCCTGTTGGGATGCGCAGGGTGATCCGGTCCGCGCGGAAGGTGCGCCAGTCCTCGCGGTCGAGATCCCAGGCGACGAGATACCA
Organism: Saccharopolyspora sp. NPDC050389; assembly: GCF_040655595.1. Lineage (NCBI taxonomy): Bacteria > Bacillati > Actinomycetota > Actinomycetes > Pseudonocardiales > Pseudonocardiaceae > Saccharopolyspora > Saccharopolyspora sp. NPDC050389. The sequence continues at coordinate 1,715 of NZ_JBFAKG010000009.1, read as the reverse complement.
GCGCCCGCCCCAGGTGACGAGGTGATGAGGCTGCACCCGGCGCGGCGGGGCCTGCACACCGCTGTCGCCCGCTCTTGACGGGGATATGGGGTTGTAGTCGAAGCGCAGCACTTCGCGGGCGCGGACGGCGGCGCTGAGCGTCATGAGCACGCCGCTGTCGACCTGCGGGGTCGGCTGGGGCGCGGGCTCGACGGCGGTGACCTGGAAAGTGTCGATCCGGTAGCGCAGCCGTGCGGGCATGACCTGCCGGACGGTGTTCAGCGCGCGCGTCGCGGCTTCCTCGATGCCGGCACCGGCGGTGGCGGCGATCTGGAGTGCGACAGCGAGGGCGATGGCCTGCTCGTCGTCGAACAGCAGCGGGGGCAGTTCCGCGCCGGCGTCGAGCCGGTATCCGCCGTCAGAACCTTTGGTGGCCACTACGGGATAGCCGAGCTCGCGCAAGCGGTCGACATCGCGGCGCACGGTGCGCTCGCTAACCTCCAGCCGCTCCGCCAGCAGCGCCCCCGGCCAGTCGCGGCGCGCCTGGAGCAGGGAGAGCAGCGACAGCAGTCGAGCTGATGTCTTCGGCATGACCCAATATTGCCCCGAGAAGCGGCCACTTCCTGACCGCTTCTCCTGCGACTGTGGTCTCGTGCCGAACAACGAGAAGAACCACAGGGGCGTGACCGCCACCCTCGACAGCGAGCGGGCTGACCTGCTCGCCGCGCTCGCGACCGCGCGATCCGCCCTGACCAACACGACGCGCGGGCTCAGCAACGAGCAAGCCGGCGAGCGCCCGACGGTCAGCGCGCTGTGCCTGGGCGGGCTGATCAAGCACGTCGCGTCCATGGAGGAAGGATGGATGCGCTTCGCGCTCGAGGGCCCGTCGGCGATGCGCTACGCCCTGCCCGACGGCGTGACCTGGGCTGACCTCGCGGCCGGTACCGCGCGCGAGGTCCCGCAGTGGGCGATCGACCACCAGAACGACTTCCAGATGCTGCCCGGCGAAACGCTGGCCGGAATCGTCGAGCGCTACGAGCAGGTCGCCGCCCGAAGCGAGGAGATCATCGCCTCCGTGCCCGACCTGTCGGCGCCGCACCCGCTGCCGGAGGCGCCGTGGAACGAGCCAGGAGCGGTGCGCAGCGTGCGCCGGGTGCTGACGCACATCATCGCCGAGACCGCCCAGCACGCCGGACACGCGGACATCCTGCGCGAGACGCTCGACTGGCAGACATCAAGCTGACCGGTGACGGACACGGAAAACGAAGGGAACTGCGTCGCTGTGAAGATGCGCGAGCTGGGGCGGACCGGTGTCCGGGTTCGCCCCGACCGCCTGGGCACCAGGACCGACCACGACTGCGTCCGGACCATCGGAAAGGCGTTGACCCGATGACCGTTCTCGACGCCCGGGCGCTCAACCGCGCGACGCTGGCCCGGCAGCTGCTGCTCGACCGCGCCGACATGCCTGCCCTCGACGCCGTCGCGCACCTCGGTGGCCTGCAAGCCCAGGAGCCGCAGGAACCGTTCGTCGGGCTCTGGTCCCGGCTGCGCGCGTTCGCACCGGCGGCGCTCTCCGACCTGTTGACGGGTCGGGGCGTGGTGCGGATCCACCTGATGCGCCGCACCGTCCACCTCGTCACCGCCGAGGACGCCCTGTCGTGGCACCGCGGCGCGGACCTTCGGGGCGGTTTGGCCGATGTACTCGGCGATCAGGTCCGCGTGCGTGTCCTCGTCCA